>JAFCZD010000206.1 GCA_019314525.1 Deltaproteobacteria bacterium | reverse complement strand
CCCTCCCCTCACCTACGCCAACAGCGGCGGGCAAGATGGTCTCGTGGCCGCGTTCACCTCTGACGGTCAACACCGTTGGTCGAAGACCTTTGGTTCTAGCTCCGACGATGGCGTGAACGCATTGAGCGTAAACGCCGCGGGAGACGTCTACGCCGCGGGATACTTTTCTGAAACGGTGAGCTTTGGTGCCAACGTCCACTCGAGCACGGGCAGCCAAGACATCTTCCTAGCGAAGTTATCAGCGAGCGGAGCGTGGCTGGGAGCCAAGGGCTTTGGAGGAATAGGGTTCGATTTCGGAACAGATCTGGGGATTGATAGCGATGGGGACATCACCATGGTGGGTGCCTTCTCGGCGACCGTAGATTTCGGCGGCGAGGAAGTCACGAGCGCCGGACAAAGCGATGGGTTCTTGGTGAAATACCTGTGGTGATTCCTACTCCCGATTGTTCTCAATCGTGCGCACAGCGCCAGCCCCAGGGGCAGCGGTGCTCTCAGCGTTGCCGAGAGGCGTGAAGGTCAAGCCGCCGTCGGCCGAAAAGAGGAAACGATAGTGGTAGGTGCCCGTGGGGCACCGCATCAGCGACGCCTCCACGGGCCAGCGATAGAGCACGTTGTTGCCGTAGCCGCCCGCGTGGGCCTGAGCCAATTCGAGCTCCTGACGCTTCAGATGTCCGCCACCTGGTTGGCAACCCAATACATCGGTCTCCACATAGGCTTTGAGCTTCTGGGTGTCTAGTTGGGGCTGGTCGGTGATGCCCGCGACATAAACCTCGGCCTGGATGCTGAAGCCCATATTCGTGAAGCCATCGTAGACGTAGGGCTCTGGGAGCTCGCGTGTGAAGCCAGAGCGCCCTGCGTGAAGCCCCCAGCTACCTGCCCAGGTCACAGCCTTTGGCCGCGGCACAGTCAGGTGGTAGTTGGCGCCATAGTTGGAGTCGTATTTCCAGTTGTACTCGGCGCCGGAGGAGAAACCTGGCACACAATAAAACCACATCTCGATGGACTTGGCGCTGGCGGGTACGTCGATACTCTGCACATCCTTGCTGCCACGCGTGTTCCCTTGGCTCTCGATATAGGTCTCCAAGAGGATGTCCTGCGCACTGCTTCCGTCGCCATCGACGATGTAGCCCATACGAATCGTTGTCGACGAAGCCGAGCCGTGGCTGCCCATGCAGGATTGCGTTTCGCGCAAGCGGCGGCTGTCGTAGTTGATCTTCAGTTGCCCACCAGTCCGCACGGGGCCGTCGATGAGGTGCTCGCCGGCGGGATAGTCCAAACGATACTCTGGTGTTTTGACAGGCGCCTGATGCACGCAGACGCTCGTGTCCGCGCCCACCGACCAGCTGTTGTCTTTGTCGAGTTGGTAGTTGCCAAAGGGATCGGCGATGCGGTTGTGATCAAAGATGCGCCCACCGGAGGTAGTCTCGGCGTAGGGGATGAGGTTGAGCACGGTGCCCATCAAGCTGGTGAGGCTGGTGCCAGCGCTCGGCGTGTATTGATCGATCTCGAAGGTATGTGGCACATAGCCGCCCACCGCAGGGCCGCTAGGGGTGGCGGGGAAGCTGAACCAGCGGTCTCCCGCACGAAAGAGCACAGCCACGCGCTGAAAGTCTTGATCGGCGGCCACGTCCACGAAGCCACGCCAGATGTAGTGACAGGATCCGGTCGTCGTGGAGTCGGTTTCGCAGGTGGTCATATAGCCCGATTGGTAGGACACTCGGGCCACCGAGCGGAGCACGACACGACAGCGCGAGTCGGCCACGTCGCCACCCTCAGTGCTATCAGCGCTGGCAAGATAACGAGGAGCCTGCGCCTCATACACGAGGTCTTCGGTGGCATCCTGACCACAGCCTTGAGTCAGCGCGGAGAGCGGCAGCGTCATGAGTGCCAACGCAATGAAAGGCAGCCGGCCCCAAGGTTTGTGCGAAAGGTGATGATGCATCTGATCCTCCAGAGCAGGCCGTTGTTGATCGCCACGGCGCGCACACCCCTTAAGCAAGGAGCGTGCCTCCACAGCGTGAGGGGGGATCCACGCGATATTGTGGGTGGTTTGCCTACATGGTGGATGGGGTTGGTCTTCGGGTGTTGTCTAAGGCGACGGCTCTGGAACTACACCAAGCGCCCTCAAGGCCCGCGGATAATCGTCTCGTTGACACCGACGGTCCAGACCGCTGGCACTTGGGGTAACGCGTAGTCGCCGCGGCTACCATCGGGGGGGCCCGCGTCGAGGCCCGCGTCGGGCACCCTCAGCTCACCGTCCACCAGCGTGCCCCAGATCCCCTCGAGGCGATGGGTGCTAATACAGTTGAAGAGATCGAAGGTGACATCAGCCCCACGACGGCCATTCATGCGCATCAAGAGGCCGTCCCACCCGAGGATATAGGTCGTCTGGCTGCCAGGAGGCCCCCAGACATCACGCAACATCTGGGGCGGCGCTCCACCCACCAAGAGCCAATTATTACCATTGAAGTGGAAGATCGCTCCTGAGAGGCCCACGGCGTAAATATCGCTCCCCCCACGCCCCCAAACCGCCCGCAAGGCCTTCGACTTGAACTTCTCATAGGCCGGATCGTCAACCTCCAGGCGCTGCTTCGCCAGCCCGCTCTGATCCCCGACCAAGATGGTGCCAAAGTCACCAACGATGAAGACCTTCCCAGCACGAGGAGCCCAAACTCCAGAGAGCTTCTCCTCCACCTCTGAGTCAATGCGAGTCCAGATGACACCGTCATAGTGTAATACCGTGCCCCGATCACCCACGGCCCAAAGTTCATCTGTCACACCATCGCGGCCTGCGGCCCAGATCCCCCAGAGGTTCTGACGCACCTCGGCAGCAGCATCGCCCGTGGGTGCGCCAGCGTCGGGCACCTGCTCCATGAAGACATCGGTGGGCACTGGCACATCCGTCCATGTCGTGCCATCAAAGTGCAACACTGTCCCGCCAAAACCCGCGGCCCAAACATCATTGATATCTGTGCCCCACACAGAGGTGAGCTGCACCATGGTGGGCGTCTTTTGCCGGGTCCACTTCTCCCCATTATAAAAGAGCACCGCCCCCTCGGATCCCACCGCCCAGATGGCGTTCTCGTCGATGCCCCAGATGTCGAAGAGGTTCGCTTGACTCCCTGCGTCATCCCGTGATGGGAGGGTGAGGTCGCCAATGCGCCACTCGTTCGGTTCGGCATCGCAGCTGGGCCCAATAGCGCTATCGGGGATCAAATCCCCAACATCAGGGGCCTGAGCGCCATCCTTGCACGAGGGCGCTGAAACGCTCACCGCTGCAAGCGCCAAGACCAACACGCCGAGGGCGCCAAGCTGGCTCCACTGCCCTTTTTGCATCATTATTCTTCTCCACGCTTGCGTTATTGCTGCAGCGAAACCGCCACCGTCTTCACGCTGCCAGGGGCCACGCTGACCGTCAGCTCCTTGCTCAGCCGCAGCTCTGGATTCTCGAAGCGCAGCCGATGCTTGCCTGCTGCGACCTTCACCCGGTAGATGGGTGTGTTGCCTGGGAGCCGCCGCCCGTTGAGGGTAACAACAGACCAGGGCCAACTATTGCAATTCAGGTAACCCACCTGGCGACGAGACTTGAGGCGCGCCCGGCCCTGGGAGTTCGCCTTCGCCGCGGCTGGCGCCTTTGAAGCAGGAGTTGGGGAAACAGGCGCGGCCGGGACCGCAGGCTTGCGTTCTCGCAAAGATGGCGGGGTGAGATGTTCAGTGGGATCCGCCATGGGCAGGTTTGCGATGTTCACGCCAGAGTCGACCTGCTCATGAGGCCCACTGCTGGCGAGGGCACTGTAGAGGCCAAAGGCACCGCCCAACACAGCCAAGAGAGCGATCACCACCCATGGCGCGCGGGGAGGCCTCTCAGCATCAGGCGGCCTTACCACCTTGGGCGCCGCTGCGCCAATGGCGACCGTGCCCATCTGCAGCAGTTCATCAGTCTTGGCGTTGCGATCTTCGATATCGACGCCAGCCTGCGCCAGCTGATAAAGCAAGCGCTCCCGCGCCCCATCCCCCTTGTCCTCGGTCAACTCCCAACCAAAGAGGCCCTTGACGCTCTGCGACAAACGGTCAGCGGTGAAATCCGGCGCGATGTTATGAAGCAGCCGCGAAAGCGCGACCTGCAGATCCCCGGCGCGCTGGTAACGCTGCTGAGGATCCCGCGCCAAAGCCTTCAGCACGATAGCGGCGATCTCCTCGTGGGAGCTACCGAGAGTTTCCTCGCCAAGTTTCTCCCGCAGGGGCTCTGGATCTGCAAGCCTGACACAAGCGAGCGTCTCCGCATCACTCTCCCGCTCGAAAGCGCGCACCCCTGTGAGCATCTCGTAGAGAACGCTGCCCATGGAGAAAACATCGCTTCGTGGATCGGCGGCCTGACCACCTGCCTGTTCAGGCGACACATAGCAGGGCTTGCCGCGTACAGCGCCAGCATCTTCACTGGCTTTGCTTGCGGCGAGGGCGATGCCAAAATCTGTGAGCTTCACCTCTCCATTCAGAGATATCAGCACATTATGCGGTGATAGATCGCGATGCACCACCACGACGGACTTGCCCTTGGCGTCGGTGTAGTTGTGGGCATAATGCAACCCTCGACAAAGCTCAGAGCCGATCCAAAGGGCCGTAGGCACATCCAGGCCCTGGCCCGTTTCTCTCAGGCGCTGTTGCATCTGCGCCAGGTTGCGCCCGCGAATATACTCCATCGCCAAGAAATAAAGCCCGTCCACCTCACCAAAATCAAAAACTTGAGTGATGTTTCCGTGGGAGAGCGGGAGCGTGATCTTGGCCTCTCGAATGAAGAGGGAGATGAACTCACTGTTCTTCGAGAGGTGTGGCAAGATTCGCTTGATACAAACCAGCTTTTCCGTGCCCGCCGCGGCATCCATACGTGCCTTGAAAACCTCAGCCATGCCCCCCTTGGCGAGTAATTCGAGCAGCTGGTAGCGGCCAAATTGCGTTGGTTGCGATGAGGTACTCATGAGGCGAAATAGATATCCTGGTGAATCTGAGTCGGCATACAGTCCTTGGAGCAGCTATACTACTTCCACATACGTTCACGCCTCGAAGTCTTTCGCCCTTCCATGATAAGGTCGCGGGCGAGCGTGGTGATTCGAGACATGTGCTACAGTATCACTCGAAAAGAGCATACCTACACAAGATGGCCCATCGCAAGCAGCTAGACCTTTGCGGCGTAAGTCGCGAACTAGAAGAAACGAAAAATGACGGCAGAGAAATGCTAAGGAACCGGTCCGAAACCCGCCCTCACAAATTCTGCGGTGGGTTCTGGACGAAGCATCATTTCCGCCAACGACTCATCGAAAAGGCAGCACTGGCGGCGATCTCTGCGATCATGCTGGTGGCATGCACCGATGTTCCACTCTACCAGTGGAACAAAGATCCATTCCGCGCCAACAAGCTCACGGTGAGCGGCACGGTCTGCACGGACGATCCCCGACAACAGGATTTTCCGGTGAAGATCCTCTTTGTCGTGGATGGAAGCCCAGCCGTGATGCAGATGCAGAACGACCTGGGGGGCCAACGCGCCACGGCGATGACCGATTTGATCGCCAAATTCGAGACCCAGCCCAACTACTCTTTTGGCGTGATTCGCTTCGCAGGTCGGGTTGAGAATATGATTCCCGAGGGCTTCACCCGCGATAGCAGCTTGCTCACGGCGGTCGCGGGCACCCTTCGTCAAAACAGCATGGGCTGCGACACAGGTCGTTGCCGCGATCTCATGGGCGCGCTCAACCTCGCCTCCAGCGTCATCACAGGTGACGTCTTGGCGAGCAATCCGGGCGAAGTATCACGAACCTCCTATGTTGTGGTGCTCTTCACCACGGGCGGCCCAGCGCCTGCCATCAGCCGTTGCGCCTGTCGCAATGTCGACAGCGAAGTCGTCTACTGGCCTGCACCCAACTGCACATGGACCGAGTGCGACATCGACCAATCTCAGGGCACGATCCCTGTTTGCGCTGCTCCCTCCTGGGACCAGCCAAGTTGCCCTGACACCTTCACCCACTGGGTCCTCCCTGCCGATCCCACCAACCCCGATGTGGGGCTCCCCACCGTGCCCGGAAACTGCGCTCCCTGCGATTTCTGCTGTGTTTATCCAGTAGGAGGCCGTCCAGGCTCCTGTGAGGAGCGCTCCCTGACCAACGTCGTGCGTGAGCTGCGTGGCTTCGCCCTCGACAATGGTGCCGCACAATTTCAGTTTCACGCGGCATACCTGCCCGACAGAGCCATTGACACCTATCCCTCCAACAGCCTGCAGCTTCCGCCGCCCTGCACATGCAGCGACGGATCCGACTGTCGAAAAGAAGCCGAGTGGGAGCGCTCGACTCGCCTGCTCGTGCAAATGGCCCATGCAGGGGGTGGCAGCTTCAAGAGCTACTATGACCCTGTGACTCTGCAAGAGACCACTATCGATTACGATCATGTCGAACTCTTCAATTCGGGAGATCCTCTTCTTTTCAAGGAGTTCGTTGTCACCAACGCCAATGTTCTCCCCACGGACAAGGGAATCAAAGCCGACTCGGACCAAGACGGCCTCATTGACGAGGCAGAGTTAGCCCTTGGACTCTGCCCCCGCAACCCAGACAGCGACGGTGATGGGGTGGGGGATGCGATTGAGGTCAAGTTGGCTCGTGACGCCAAGGTCAACGAAGAAGCCATTGAGTGCATCGACCTCGAATCGCGTACCGTGGTCATCGATGACCTCTGCGCCGATCCGCCAGGCCCCACTGTGGACCAGCGCGTCTACAAAGACGTTGATGGCGACAGCCTGAACGCCTGTGAGGAGCGCCTGCTAGGCACGGATGACTCCCTCTTTGACAGCGACGCTGATGGCCTCCCCGACAAGATCGAGTTCGTCATGGGCACCAACTACCTTGCTGTGGATCCTCTCTCCGATCCCGACTTCGACGGCCTGCGCAACCGCGATGAAATCCGCGACCACACCGATCCCCGCTCCAACGACGCTCAAGAACAGCTGGATCTCGCCTACCGCTACGAGCTCATCGATGAGGGCATCAAACCGGTGGTCAGCTTCACCGACCCGAATAATATCACGGGCATCAAAGTCCTCGCGGCCTCGGCTGCGAGTTCCGGCGGTGTGGGCTATCTGCGCTTCGAACCCGGCCCCCCCGCCACCCTGGCCTGGCGAGATCCCAACGACCAAGGCCCAGGCACCGACTTCGGCCCAGCGGTGGACATCAGCGTGGCCACCCAAGATGGCTACAAACTTGAGTCCTTCCGCCCTGAACGTTTCATCCGCGTCTTCGTCGAAGGTCCCTCAAGCTACCCTGTAAAACAGGTCGTGGACCAGATCGTCATCAGCACCGCAAACCGCAACTGCGTGCGCTTTCGGGTGCGGAACATCACGCTTCTCGAGACCCTCCAAGCGTACTATCAACGTCCCGATGGCCCCTTCAAGGCCGCCCGCGGCGACAACCACGTCTACCTTTACTTCGCTGAGGCCCCCAAGGACGCCAAGTCGAGCTTTGGTGTCTTTCGCGTCGCCATCACGATCCCGAACTACCTTGATGGACCTCCACCTGTACGCACACCCAAACGCGGCGAGGACACATTTTCTGATGAAGAGTTCCAGATTCCACGTTAGCAGCCCCACTTTCGTCGTCTCACTCTTCTGTCTTGCCCTCCTTGGGCTGCCTAGCGGCTGCTCTGACGATGGGCCCAATGAGGAGAACTGCCACGATGAGGCGCCACCTGCCACAGCGGGGTTGCCCGCAACCACACTTCGTGTCGCCAGCGCATCTCTTGAGTTTCGCGTTGACTACACGGCAGGTGCTGGAAGAAACGAGAGCACAGTGGTCAACCTCTCGTTGGTGGATCTCTCCACAGTCTACACCCAATCGCGTTTCCCCTCGCCCTGCTGTGGATCCATGGCCTGTTTCTCCCTCACCGGCTCTCCTGCCAAAAGCTGCCGTGGTGGCCAAACGGACGGCTTTTGTGAAGCCGTTACCTGTCCAGACAATCATGTCTGTGACGGTGAAACTGGAACCTGCGTGCCCTGCGCTCGCGTCCCCCTCAACGCTGATAAGGTCACCGTCAGCGGGCTCTCCAGCGGCTCGGTGGATCTCGAGTCACCTGCGGTAGGTGCCTTCGTCACCACCTCTGTCACCCCACCTCTGTTCAGCACAGACCCTGTACAAATTGACGTCATCGGCCGCGACGAGGCGGGATATTTTCCCACATATTCACAAGTCATCGAGCCCCCAGATGCCCTCGAAATTCTCTCGCCAGACCCAAGCGCACCAGGGCCCGCGGGCATGAGTGACCTCCCCTTGAAGTGGAGAGCAGGCAACGGCGAGTGGATGGAGGTTACGCTGCGCTCAAGCAACCCTGATATCACCGACAAGGTTGTGTGTCTCGCCGTAGATGACGGCTGCGCCACCATCCCCATAGGTGCCCTCGAGACCATGAGGCTGGATATGCCCCCCGAAGATCGCATTCTCATGACGGTGCAGCGCGTACGAACGCAAATCGATTCGCTCAGCGGGGACAACGGCGCCCAACTCAAGGTCAGCTCACGGGTGGACTTCGCCCTTGAACAGTGATCCGGCAGTCCTGACAGAGAGCATTCAAGCGCAAATGACCTGGACGCTTCGAGACAATACATGGTAGATTTTTGCCATTCAAAAATATGATCTTACGGTAGCGCCACTGCATGTGGCGCCATCGCGGAAGCCATGATTGTGGCTCTGTATCGCACACGAAGCCACCGCCCTCGAAGGGCAGCGGCCAAGAGCGAACAGCTGAAAGGGAGCACGCATGTTCGAATTCCTGACCAAAGGCGGATTCATGATGTGGATCCTGCTCGGCTGGTCGATTGTCGGGATCTGCTTCATCGTTGAGCGCTTTGTCGCCCTCTGGTTCAAATACCGCATCAACACACAAGAGTTCGTCAAGCGCGTGCTCTTTTTCGTATCCTCACACAACTATGCGCGGGCCATTGAGGTCTGCAACGCCAAACCCACCCACCCCCTCAGCCGGGTGCTCAAAGCGGGCCTCCTGAAGGCCAATAAGAGTGACAAAGAGATCCAGCGCTCCATGGAAGAGGAGATGCTTCGCTCCCTGCCTTTGGTCCAGCGAAACGTCGACTACATCACCATGGCGGCCAATACGGCGACCCTCTTAGGGCTGCTAGGTACC
>JAFCZD010000205.1 GCA_019314525.1 Deltaproteobacteria bacterium | reverse complement strand
GCCGCTTGGCGCTCGACCAGGGCATTATCGCCGGCAATAGCGCCACTCACGAGCTCGCCTTGGCCCGCATCGCGCCCCTCCTGCGCTAGGGCTGGCACCAGAAGATTCCCGCGTGCGCGCGTGCGCGGGAATGACGGGAGAAAAAGAGGGCATCTCGTGACCGTGCTCCACCTCCGTCATGCCCTCGAAAGAGGGCATCCCATCCACCTCCGTCATGCCCTCGAAAGAGGGCATCCCATCCACCTCCGTCATGCGTGCGCAGAGTCAACGCGATAATTTCACGCTAGCCCGCCTTCTTTGTCGGATCCCGGGCCTGTGGTAAGCCAGAAGCATGGAGCTCGACGCCGCCATCGGACTCTACCTCGATTTCATCAAGGTCGAGCGCAACCTCGCGCCCAATAGCGTGGAGGCCTACGCTCGCGACCTCACCCGCCTGAGCCGCTTCTGCGCCAAGCAGCAGGTCGTTGAGATCGCCGCCATGGACACGCCCCTGCTCCTCGAGCACTTGATCGGTCTGTCACGCGCCAAGCTTTCGGCGCGAACCCAGGCGCGCGCGCTGGTCACCATCCGTGGTTTTTTCAAGCACCTCTGCAGAGAACGGCACGTGGTGCGC
Source organism: Deltaproteobacteria bacterium (assembly GCA_019314525.1). Lineage (GTDB taxonomy): Bacteria > Myxococcota_A > Polyangia > JAFCZD01. Next base: position 9,220 of record JAFCZD010000205.1, on the reverse strand, counting down.
GACCCCTGCATCGGCATCGATTTACCCAAGCTCGGCCGCAAGTTGCCAGAGGTACTCTCCCTGAACGAGGTCGAGACGCTCTTGGCCCAACCCGACCGCAAGACGCCACGCGGCCGCCGAGATGCAGCAATGCTCGAGGTGCTCTACGCCACAGGGCTGCGCGTGACCGAGCTCTGCCAGTTGAAGGTCTCTGAGGTCAACTTGCGGCGGGGCGTCTTGATCACCCTCGGCAAGGGCCGCAAAGAGCGGCTGGTGCCCATGGGCACCGTGGCTCTAGAGCTGGTGCAAGAGTATCTCGACACCGCTCGCGAGGGCTTCGACAAGAAGCGCTCCGAATTTCTATTTCTCTCCGCGCGGGGAACGCCGCTGACGCGTCAAGGCTTCTGGAAGCTGCTCAAGGGTTACGCGCGACAAGCGAGCATCAACAAGAATATCTCCCCCCACAAACTGCGCCACTCCTTCGCAACCCATCTCCTCGAACGAGGCGCCGATCTGCGCGCTGTTCAGGCCATGCTTGGGCACGCCGATATCTCCACCACGCAGATCTACACCCACGTCAGCCGCCAACACATCGTGGAGAATTATCTCAAGCACCACCCTCGCGCGCGCTGAGCAGCCTGAGGGGCAGGAGACAGCGGGCGGTTAGGGTGAGCACCAGCCAGATCGCCAGCGGGAACTATCACGCCTTGGCCCTGCCGCTGCCCTAGATTAAGATCGAGATGGACTTCGGGTTTCGGGGGAGCAATGCGTGTAGCACTATCCGTCGCATCGACAGCAGCGATCGTCTTCATGGCCGCTTGTGATGGCCGGCCAACCCTGCCCAACGCTAGCTGTGCTTGCGAGGCAGCCGCCCCACAGCGTTGTTCGACCGAGGGTGTCGAGCGTTGCGTTGACGGGCGCTGGGCGCTTGCAACGCCGTGCCCGGAAGGGAGCCTCTGCGTTGCTTTCGCACGATATGGCAGCGGGCCACCCGAACCTCCCGAGGGCGGGTGCATCAGCCCCCACGCGGGTTGTCCAGATCGCGTGGAATGGGACGGTACAACGCGCCTCGTCGAGCGCTTCGAGGCAGTCCCAACAACGAGCTGCATCCTGAGCGGGTCGTGGGCAAAACTCGTACCTTATCGCGAATACGAACCCGAGGTACGTCAGCGCCGCGTCGACATCGTGACCTTCGGCTGCGACGACTCCGCGATTTCCACGGAAGAGCAGAACACTGTTTTCGGCGTATACGTGACCGCTAGCGTCTCGACCACCGAGGGTTACTCTCCGAAAGCGGGGCTGCTCCCCGCCAATAAAGCTGCCCAGTGGTATCGTCAAACCCTCCGTGTGGAGAAGGTCGCCTTGCTGAAACGCGGTACCGAGGTCGTAGGTTTGGCGATCCTTACGGATTGGCTCTTCAAACCTCTCTTCGCTGTCGGCGACACCTGCCCGCCACCTTATCCCGGCGAGCCGCTACTCCCAGAGAAGAGCTGTCTGCTGGGAGATGATGCCTGCGCATCCTGCCGCTAGACCGCTAGGGCTTTGCGCGCAAGCAAACCTTCTATGCGCGCAGCCCTGCTTCCGCCCCGCCGAGCAGGGGCTTCTGATGCTCTTGCAGCGAGAATGGCGCAGAGATGATAGCCTCGCTTCGAGGCGAGAATGAGAACTTCGAAATGCACCGCTATCGCTGCGATGATCGTCGGCGTCTTGCTCGCCGGCTGCTCTCATCAGCCGAAACGGCGGCTCGGCGATACCTGCGCCCAGGGCGACGAATGCGAAAGTGGGCGCTGCGACGAGTTGGTGTGCAAGAGCCAGTCACCACTGCTAGGCGACGCGCCCTGCTCGCACCCGCTGGAGTGCGCCTCGGAGAGCTGTGTGGCCACTTCCGAGGGCGCGGTCTGCGCTGCGTCAGGTATTCGCGAACAAGGGGATCGCGCGCTTGGCTCCACTCAACGCGCGCTTGGCCCCGCAACGGGCTCTTGGGTCCGCGCAACGGGCTCTTGGGTCCGCGCAACGGGCTTCTGCTCCGCGCAACGGGCTTTTGGGTCCGCGCAACGCGCTCTTGGGTCCGCGCAACGCGCTTCTGGTCCGCGCAACGGACTTCTGCTCCGCGCAACGGCCCCGATGCTAGTGTTTTCCGATGCTTAGCCGTCTTTGAGGATGCGAGGGCCCTCGCGAGCTGCGAGAGCCCCTTCGGCGGATGCGCCACCTAACTCCAGGATGCGCCAATGGATTTCCCGGCTGCGCGGATGGATTTCTTGGCTGCGCGGATAAAAGGCGCGCTGCGCGGATGAAAAGCGCGCTGCGCGGATTGCTCAGGCGGTTGCGCGAATGGATGAAACGGTTGCGCGAATTGAAAAGCGCGCTGCGCGAAGGGTTCAAGCGGTTGCGCGTGTCAGTGCGTGTCTTGCTACGCGCTAGGGGCGGGCTTATTTCTGGCGGGGGAAGCGAGGCCCAGGCGGATCAACTCGACCTTCTTCAGGCCAGCGGTGCGGGCGATGCCACTCGCCGCCTTCCACCACAGGTGCAGTTTCTCCAGGATGGCGGAAAAGGCCGCGTCTGAGACCTCGCTCGACGCATCTGACATATCGGCGAGCGTCCTGGTGCCGCGCGCCGCCACGAGCAATTGGCCGACCCGCTCGCGCTCGGCTTTGTTCAGGCCGCTATTGGACAGCCCTGTCAACACCTTCACGTCCACGTCCTGGGGGGCCGCGCCGGTCTCGATGGCGTCGAGCCGCGTCAAGATATCTTCCACCACCTGCAGCGACTCCACCTGGCCCACTTGGGGCGTCTGGCCACCAAAGATCCACGTCATCGCAGCCTTCGATGTTCGGCGCGCGATGGGCGCATACTTCGTCAGCCAGAACTCATCGAGGTTGCTGCATTCCTTCACCGCGGCGTCACGCTCAACGGGCCCGGGCTGGTTGGAAGCAAACGCGGGCAACGACGCCTCTTTCACCTCATCCAGCATGGCGTTGGCCTCAGCCACGAGCTCCACCGTTAAGCCGTTGCGGTTGAGTTTCTCCCAAATAGCCATATGGCGCAGCGCCAGCAGATAATCCCATACACGCCCCGGTGCGCGAACAAGGGTGTCATCACTAACCTCGAATTGAAACATGTTGGAGTTCAGCAAGCATGGCGAGCACTTGATGAAAATTGAAATGACTTGTGGAGTGCCAGCGTTTTAAATTTGCAATTGGCTTTCTCGGCGAGTGTTTAGGGAGGCAGATTCGATGGGAGCGCTCATGAAGTTTTTGGCTCAAGGCCTGGCTCTAGCGAGCTGCGCGGCTTTCGTCCTAGCCGCATGCGGAGAAGACGACTCCGACCTCGAACCGCCCATAGACGAAAGCAAGGCAGCCATTTACATCCGAGGATTCGATCGCCTTAGTCATGGCGCCACCCACACCACATGGCTCTTTCGCAACCACGACGGCACACTCGCGAACGACGGAAGGCTGAGATTCAGGCTCGATCTGCTGATAAGCAATGTGAGTCACTCGCATGTTCAGTTCTTTGCCGATGACATGTCCTTCATGCTGCGCAAATTGGTTCGTTTGCAAGGTCCCCATGGCGACGTGACGTTCGACCTACAACCCCGCATTGCCGATGGCTGGGGGACGTTCGTTCTGACGACCTCACCACTCGAACACAGCCGGCATTGGCTGACCATCGCCAGGTCTTATATCCACCCCGCAGATCAGTTCGAAGTACCCGTCGTGTTCGATCAAGACGACGCTGACTTCTTGGTCGCCGATCCCTACGAACGCTCCTTCTTCCCCCAATCAGTGCCTCGATTGTTGGCCGTGAAGAACCTTTGCTACGCCAGTGACCCAAGGCACCACAGTGCTTCTTCTCCTAGTGGCATGGGCGCTTTGAGCGCCCGCCAGCAGACTGCATACGACTCGATGATCCTTTATTTCTCCGAGCAGGTATCGCGAGCCAGTATCCTGGGAAGGGTGAGCCTTCTGATCGCCAGCACTCAGACAACGCTCGAAACCTATACCGACTCCGACTCCTACAGCTTCGGATTTTCGTTACCCCTAGGTTTTGATCTCAACCAACCCGTGCAACTCCAGCTAGCGCCATCAATCCAGGGCGTCGACGGCGGCCATACCTTGGATGCCAACTACGATGGTTTGTCCGACGACCAACCCTTCACCCTGCAAATAACGCTGGGCAACCATTGCAGTTATGAGAATGCTTGGCACCCGCCCCAGGTTTGACGCTTATCGCTTCGCCAGCCATTGACGTGCTGTCATCAGCCGCGGCGGCGGTACCCGCATCGAGCTTGGGTGGGGTGATGGGGTTGTTGAGGTGGGCTTCGCTCGGAATGAGCTTCTGGTAGGATTTCCCTAGTTCTTGTAGCTCAGGTATGCCTGCCAGGCGACGTTCTGGAGCTGCTGCGCGACACTTGCGCTGAGGGTCACAGTGGTGCTGGGGCTTGGGTCGTCATAGGCCATAAACGGACCGTAGAATGGCAAACCCACGGGACTCTCGTCGAAGAACGTCGCGTAGAAGACGCAGGCAGTGAGGTAAGAGCCGATGGGGCCAGGGTGTATCAGGTCGGTAGACTTGAAGGGGGTGTAGTAGGGGTCCAAAGTGGTGGTGGCCAACAGGAGTTCCCAAGCACGACCCACGGGAGCAACGGGGCTCCCGAGTTGGTTACCCATCGAGGTGTACATTCCATCGATGACATCCATCGTCCCACCCCAGTTGGAATCCCGGTTGTAGGGCCAAGTCATGAAGAACGCCGTCTCGCCTCCGGACTGAACGATTACGTCGTCGAATTGCGGTGCAAGATTTTCAAACTTGGCCTCCCTGGTTGAAGTCCATGCGGTGGCGGAATAGTCCTGCAAGACGACGTGATCATAGTTACCACTACTGATCATGGCTGGCGCCCCATTTGTCCAATGGTAGGTGAGGTCCTGGCCATACATGATATGCGCATCTGCAACCGCGTTCTTACCCCCGCTATTGGCGAGGCTCTCGAAGATTTCGGGCAGATAATTGTAGCCCGTAAAACTGTTGCCGATGAACAGGAAGCGAAGAGAGCTGGCCGGCGCTGCTGCAGAACTCTCGATGCTGAGCGCACTGAGGTAGAAGAACCCGGAGCTGTTGGTGTTCGCGGGACCAGCTGTGAGCTGGACCTTGATCTCGCCAGAAGTGTTGGGCTTGATAGCACCCGTGTTGACCATGGTGTCCGTGTTCGAAGCGGCATCCAGATAGACAACCTCGGTGCTCGCGCCCGTAACGGTGTACTGGGTCTGCCGATTGTCGGTGGCGCTACGCGAAGCGAAGAAGCCGAGGCTGTAGCTCTCGCTGCTATCAAGACCACTCAGGGTAAACTCAACAAGCGGATTGGAATCCTGGTAGGGGCTAGTGCTACCCCACAACGAGTCCGAGGCGGCCGATGCGGGAACACCGAGCGCCGAAGCGGGCGACGTCGTGCCTGAGGTGTTGGCGCTGGTTGCGAACTCTTTCCCGCCAGTGAAGCTCAGGTTCATCGCCGAGGCGTTCCCGTTGACGTCAAGCATGCTGGCCAAACCGGCGGCGCTGCTGACGTTGTTCCACTGCGCTGTAGTGACCGAGCTGCTACCAAAGTCAATGTTGAACGTGCTCGCCACGCTCGGCATCGGGGTCGTGGGCGTGGTCGGAGTCGTGGGCGTGGTCGGGGTCGTGGGCGTGGTCGGGGTCGTGGGCGCGTTGGAGAGTTCAATCATGAGCGACCCGAGGTAGAAGTACCCGGAGCTATTGCTGTTCGCCGGGCCAGCCGCAAGCTGGACCTTGATCTCGCCAGCAGTATTGGGCTTGATGCCACCGGTGCTGACCATGGTATCCGTGTTCGAGGCGGCATTCAGATAGACAACCTCGCTGCTCGCGCCCGTAACGGTGTACTGGGTCTGCCGATTGTCGGTGGCGCTACGCGAAGCGAAGAAGCCGAGGCTATAGCCCTCGCTGCTATCAAGACCACTGAGGGTAAACTCCACGACCGGATAGGAGTTGCTACCCCACAGCGAGTCCCTGGCGGCCGATACGGGAATACCGAGCGCCGAATCAGGCGACGTCGTGCCTGAGGTGTTGGCCGTGCTTGCGAACTCTTTCCCGCCAGTGAAGCTCAGGTCAACCGTCGTGGCGTTCCCGTTGGCGTCAACCATGTTGGTCAGACTGGCCGCGCTGCTGACGTTATTCCACAACGCTGTGGTAAGCGAGCTGCTACCAAAGTCGATGCTGACCGCGCTCGGAGTCGTGGTTGGGGTCGTGGGCGTGGTCGGAGTTGGGATCGTGGTCGTGCCGGAGTCTTCAATCGTCAGCGATCCGAGGTAGAAGAACCCGTAGCTATTGTTATTCGCGGGACCAGCCGTGAGCTGGACCTTAATCTCGCCAGCAGTATTGGGCTTGATAGCAGCCGTGCTGACCATGGTATCCGTGTTCGAGGCAGCATCCAGATAGACAACCTCGCTGCTCGCGCCCGTAACCGTATACTGGGTCTGCCGATTGTCGGTGGCGCTACGGGAAGCGAAGAAGCCAAGGCTGTAGCTCTCGCTGCTATCAAGACCACTCAGGGTAAACTCCACGAGCGGATTGGAGTCATTGTAGGGGCTAATGCTACCCCACAGCGAGTCACTGGCGGCCGACGCGGGAATACCGAGCGCCGAATCAGGCGACGTCGTGCCTGAGGTGTTGGGGGCGGTTGCAAACTCTTTCCCGTTAGTGAAGCTCAGGTCAACCGTCGTGGCGCTTCCGCTGGCGTTAACCATGCTGGTTAAACTGCTCGCGCTGCTAACGTTGTTCCACTGCGACGTGCCAAGCGAGCTGCTACCAAAGTCTATATTGATAGCGGTAGCGCTAGTGGTAGTGAAAGCCGTCCGCGATGGCTGGTCAGCCCTCGACAGCTCACCGGGGTTTCCGCAACCGCTTTGCACAGACAAAGCGAGCACCAGGCTGAGCGCGAGCCCCCCTGCCCTACTGGTTATAATTCGATGGGTTCTGGTTTGCCTCATACCACCCCTCTCGGTAGCGCAGCCCACCGACATCGTCGGTGCCGTCGCTTTGCGTGCCCCCGATTGCCCGGAGGTTGCCCTTTTCGTGTGAAGCCCACCACAAACTCCACGATCTATTAGTGTACGGCCCATTACGCGTTTTTCAACCGTAAAGCTCCTTTATTTACAAGAAAATTGAAGTGGATATGGATCCCAGTGGGGAACTTCCGACATGGCGCGGCCAACCAGCGGCCCTACGACCCAAGTCATGGTGGAAAGCGAACTGTGGGAGCTCATCGTCAACGTCGAAGTGGAGCCAGACAAATGACTGGAAGGATTACATTACCGGGTGGAAAGCACAGGCTTAGCGGCTCGTCATCAGCCGAGTGATCGTCGATGAGCCGCGTCGTGTCTTCAGCGGCGGCGGCGCACTCTGCGAGAAGCGGCGAACAAAACAAAGCCGATGGCGAAGAGCCAGGGGGTTGGGCCAGCAGAGCGCGACGAAGCCACCTGGCAGCCGCCATCGTCCTCGTCCTTGTCGCTGGGCACCACGGCACCGCCGTCGCCCACAACCAACGCGGCGTCGACGCCAGCCACGCCAGCGTCTGCCGTGGTGCTGCCCGCATCAAGGGGAGGCGCAACGGTGGGGTTGCAGGTCAAGGTCTCGGGGTAGTTTGCCAGCTTGTCGAGCAGGCCTGCTGGCATATAGGCCGCCAGGCTGCCAAAGCCGTGCTCCAAGAGCAGCTTGTTGCTCCCTGTGGTGTAGTCGGAGAAGCGCGCCAAGGTGTCGCCCTCGGCGCCCGTGTCGATGTCCAAGACCTTCACTGTGGCTGTGCACGCCCCGTCGAAATCCGAGAGCTTCACGCTCTTGATGTTCGTGCTCGAGCTGGTGCGAAAGTAGACCTTCATTTCGTCAGGCACATAGACCAAGTTCCACTGGGTGTAGCCAGGGGTATAGACGCTGTCCAAGATCGAAAACACGTACTCTGGGGTCATGCTCTTGCTGCTGTCCAACGCCATGGAGGACGCGCGTACGAACCTATCGAGAGAATCGAGAGACCCAGGCGTGGACTGGGACCCACCAAAGCCGGCAAAGCGCTTCAGATAGAGCGCGGAGTCAGCGTAGGTGTTGTTGGTGAGGGTCTTGGCTGGCATGTCGTCGCCTGTGCTGATGACCAAGCGACCGTTGATATACTCCATGGCGGCGCAAGCCGAGGTCTTGTCGCAGACCAGGTAGTGAACCTCAGCGAAGACCTGAGCGATGCGAAGCTTCGGTGCCTGCTCAACGAGGTCTGCCACCGTGGCGAAGTTATCCAGGACATATTGGACCCACTGCAATTCATTGAGGGATGGCCTGGAGTCCACGGCGGGGTATTTGCTCGAATTGAGCCACATCACCTCCACCACCAAGCCGGCCTCGTTCATGCCGCTGATGGGGAATTCCCGACCGTGCTGGTTGAACGTCAGCACTCGGCAGGTGTGTCGTTGAGCGACAAGACCAGCGCTGTCTTCTCCACGCCCCTTTTGTTGGTGAGCGCGAGGCCCGCGCCGATATCCCAATCGTAGCTCTTGCCCACCATGACCTTGGTGCCATCGCTCATCAAGAAGGTGGTGCAAGCTATGGCGGGAGCCGAGACCATCAACAAACCGGCGGCAATCCCTACAGTCGCGACTAACTTATTAAACTTAAGCATATTTAACCCCTTCACCTTGTTTTTCGGCCCAACCTAAGCATGTGGCTTTGGCGCTGGCAAGCCTGGGTGCAGCGAGCAAGCAAAGTAGCCACCTATGATGAAAACAGTCATGTGGTCTCATGGGTAACCTACTGGAATCACGCCATTTGCCTCATGGCATGTAATTGGCGAAGGCTTTGGCGCGACGCAACCGTTTGCGACCATCATCACTAGCAAAAAATGGACAGCTGGCACAGAAGATAAGTGGCACAACCTGGCATTCTCAGGTGGGCCGTTGTCTCACCTCAACCACAGAAGACCGGCGCGCCGCCCAAGAGCAACAACCCCCAGATGACGGCCAAGATGACGCCGATGGCGACCCAAACACTGCGCCCGAAAAGGAACTGACGCGGCAGGCTCTTGCGACCCGCGACCACATCGCTGACCAGCTTGCGAGCCACAGAAAGTTGCTTGGTGGAGACGAGGATCTGCCACTCGGCCTTGTCGGCCTCAGCACCGCGAGCCTCCACTCGACGGGCGTCGATTCCCGCATCTTCGAGGGCCGCCAGCCATTCGGCGGCACGGCGC
>JAFCZD010000741.1 GCA_019314525.1 Deltaproteobacteria bacterium | reverse complement strand
TCCGCGTCATATTAGCCTAGTCCGAAGGGCTAGGTAATGTGCATGCCCGCTCCTGCGTGCCAAGGGTACGCGTCAACCTGAGTTGCTCAAAAGATGGGAGAATCTGACCAGTCTTCGCCTTATGTTGCGCGCAACATAAGGCGTATTATGTAGTGCGGGGGATTATGTTGCGAAGGACGGTGCCCACGCTCATTTAGTGTGGCATTTACAAGAGGGGATGCAACATAACTTCCAGGTTTGATTCATCTTCTTTGATTCCTGTTAACTCGTTATCAAAGAGGTTTGTGATGGTTTGGAATGACGTTTTGTTAGATGAGTTGTCTGAAGAATTCAGGCAGTATCGGTTGATGGTTGAGTCTGTTAGCGCAGAGACGGTTGCAGATGAGCAGCGGTATCTGAAGAGATTCTTTGAATATTGGGGAACTCCTGAATCGTCAGCGGAATTGCTTGTACACTTGTCCCCTGGAGAACTCAGAACGATGCTGGCCGACTATGCGTCTGGGCACGGGGATGGTTCGTTACTGTGGATGCAGCGTTCATTGCGCCCGTTTCTTACCAGAATTCATATCTCGAGCGGGATCTTTCTGCACTTGTCCCGCTGCGACGTACGCGTGCTATGGGGCAGGTTCCTCGGGCGTTGCCGGCAGAGTGTATCTCGGCATTGCTTGCGGGGATTGAAGGGGATACGTCGACAGCCGGGCAGCGAGATTTGGCGATCGTCAGCTTGCTCAGTATGTATGGCGTGCGAGGTGTCCAGATTCGCCGGCTGTTGCTGGAGCATATTGATTGGGAAAACAGTCGCATCTGTTTTCCGGCAGCGAAGGGGGGACGGCGGGTCGAGCAGCATCTGATGGCTGATGTGGGCGGGTTGCTTGCTGAATATCTGATGCATGGTCGGCCGAGCTCTGCTCACCGCGAGGTCTTTTTGACTTTGTCTGAACCGTATGGCCCTTTGCCCAATGCTTCTCATCTGTCACGGGCTATTCGTAACCGAATAAATCGACTGGGGATTGAGGTCCCTGAAGGGGTATCGCGGGGAACGCATGGTTTTCGCCATGCGTTTGCGAGCCGGATGGTGGGGCATGTGCCATTCAAGGATTTGGTCGATCTGCTGGGACACCGTGATCCCAGCAGCACACTGATCTACGGTAAAGTGGATGTTCCGGGCCTGAGGCAGGCTGCACTTTCCTGGCCGGGAGGTGAGGGATGAGTAGAATGGAAGTTTTCAGTGGCCCACTGGCCGATGTGATGGCCGATTTCGTCAGCTTCAAGCGGATGCAGGGCTATGACTACTGCTCGCAGGCAAAAGCGTTGGAGCGATTTGACCGGTTTCTGCTTGAGCAGGAGTGCTCTGGTGGTCTCTTGCGACATGAACATTTTGAGAGATATGTGGTCCTGACTGAAGGTCTTTGTGCAGGCTGGCGTGAGAACCTGCTGTCAGTCGTGCGTGAATTTAGTCGTTATCTGAACAGCCATGATCCCAAGAGTGTCATTGTGCCCCAAAGGCTATTGCCACGCCACCGTCGCCGTCGTCGCTTTTATCGGATGGAACCAGCGCAAATCCGCAGCTTGATGGATGCAGCAATTGTGCTGAATATGAGACATCCGGTGGGGCCGCAGGCCATTCGTTTCCTTATCGGGCTACTCTATTGCACGGGGCTGCGCATCAGCGAAGCGTTGAAGCTGAATCTTGGTGATCTCGACCTTGGTCGCGGCACGATCTTTGTCCGGAAAGGCAAATTCGGTAAGGACCGGCTGGTGGCTTTGGCTCAATCAACGACAGTCGAAATCAACCGCTGGTTGAAGCTGCGTTCAGGTTATGCAGGAGACGGTGCGTCTTCGCCACTGCTCATCGGAAGCGCCAATGGCCGGCTTACCTATACGCTCGCGAAACAGCGTTTTGTCGGCCTTTGCAAAGGCTGTGGCCTGGATGGGGAACCTGCGCCGCGACTTCATGATCTGCGGCATAACTTTGCCTGTAGCTGCATCGCCAGGTGGCGCAACGAAGGCAAGGACATCCAAACCCTTCTGCCGGTACTCGCCAACGCCATGGGCCATGTCAATATCTTTGCGACCCAGATCTACATCCACATGGAAGCGGCAGCGTTTGACCACGCGTCCGCCCAATTTCACAGACAATTCATTCAGCAGCAAGAAGAGGATTAGTCCATGACCTGCACATTCTCTCACCTCGTTACCCGCTTTTTCATCTCCCACCTCACAAACGAACTTGGCCTGTCTGAGAATTCCATCGCCAGCTATAGCGACTGCATTCGCCTACTCATCAACTATGCGTGCACGAACCTAGAGCTTGAGCCTGAGAAACTCAGTATGGAAATCTTCTCTCGCGAACTCATCCTCGACTTTCTTGATCACCTGCAGAACGAACGAGGAAACGTCTGCGAAACCAGAAATCAACGCCTGGCATCCATCAAGACCTTCTTCCGTTTCCTGGCCCGGACGGTCCCCGAACTCATGCACCTGAATCAACAGATCCAAGCCATTCGCAGCAAAAAGACAACATCGGCGCCACCGTCCAGCCTCACCCTCAAAGAAGTCAAAGCCATCATCGCTTCGCCAAGTACTGACAGCCTGATTGGCCTGCGAGATAAAGCGATGCTCCAGCTCTTCTACAACACTGGAGCCCGCGTTCAGGAACTCGCTGACCTGCAGATCACGGATTTACGAACTGCCTCACCACCGACAATCACCTTAACCGGAAAAGGCAGAAAGACCCGCACAGTCCCGCTCTGGGCGGAAAGCGTCCAGCTCATCGAGCACTACCTTCAACAACGAAAAGCCCGCAACTGTCACACCGACTACCTGTTCACCAGCAACAGAGGTCAGCCCATAACCCGGTCCGGGATCAGCAGAAGAGTCAGTCGCCACACCCAAACAGCTGCCAAGCAATGCCCGTCCCTACAAAACCGCCATGTAACTCCTCACACCTTCCGTCACACAACAGCACTACACCTAATTGAAGCAGGCAATGACATCACTGTCGTCAAAGACTGGCTCGGACATGCCGACCTGAAAACGACCAGCCTGTATGTCGAGGTCAGTATAGAGCGTAAACGTGCAGCCTTGGAAAAGATACCTTCACCCGCAAGCCCCACTCACCAACGAACTGACTGGAGAAAACCAGATATTCTAAACTTCCTTACCAACCTTTCACGAAAGGCGGATTATGTAGCGAAGAATCCAGATCTGATAGAATCATCAGGCTGAAACGTTTGCGCTTCGCAACATAATTCCCCGCACCACATAATTCGCCAAGGCTACGCCGGGCAAGCACATCGGTCAGGCCACCGGACAAGCCGAACTTCCCAACTGAATGCTTCCCTACCCCTTCCGCTTGCGAGTAGGTCTGGCCTCGCCGAGGCCGACCAGCCCTGCTCCTCGATCATGCCTGATTTCGTGTTTCGTGGGCGTGCTGGATGCTGCAATATCTTTCGCCCGCCAACGTCACATATGGGTTCCACCCCGTCCGTCGCATGGTGGGT
>JAFCZD010000740.1 GCA_019314525.1 Deltaproteobacteria bacterium | reverse complement strand
TGCACCAGAAAGACATCGAAGGCGCCTGCGCTGGTCAGCGGTCCAAAACCAAAATCCACGGTCTCTTCGAAGTACCCTGTAAGGGTGACATTGCCGCTGCCGTCCACCGCCACGCCTTGGCCCACATCAGACTCCGCGGCGCCAAAACGCTTGGACCAGAGGTGTGCTCCACTCGAGTCGTACCTTGCTACGAAGACATCCTCCAGACCAGCGCTCGTCAATACACCACCCCCGAGATCTGCGCTGTCCTGAAAGTAGCCTGTCACCGTAACATCGCCATTCTGATCCGCTGCCACCGCCATGGAATTGTCGTATAGCGCTCCGCCGAAGTGGCGAGACCAGCGGTAGGCACCATTGACGTCGTAGCTCACAACGAAACAGTCTGGAGACCCAGCAACGGCTGTGACCGGGCTGCTGTCCCCAAAGTCTACCGTCTCCCGAAAGCGACCTGTGACGGTGACGTTGCCGCTGGGATCCGCCGCCACCGCAGTGGCGTAGTCCAAGAGCGTGCCGCCGAAGCGTCGGGACCAGCGGTGTGCGCCGCTTGGTGCGTAGCTGGCCACATAGACATCGCCTGTGCCTGCGCTTGTGAGGGGGCCGCCGCCAAAGTCCACCGTGCCCGAGAATTCCCCCGCGAAGGTGATGTTTCCTGCGCTATCTACGGCGAGTCCGTTACAGTTGACGATGGACCCCAGTGCTCCGCTTTGCTTTGACAGGAGATGCACACCCTCAGAGTCATATTTCACCATGATGGAGTCCCTGCCACCGATGCTCATCAGTGCGCCCGCCCCAAAGTCCACGGCGTTTTCAAAGTCGCCCACAAAATATACATTCTCGCCATCTGTTGTGATGTCGTTGCCAAAAACCGCATCACCAGCGGCGGAGATTAGCCGCCGGGACCAGCGATAAAGCCCCGTGGGTCCATAGCTGGCGACAAATCCATCGCTTCTTAGAATGGGACCCACGTCTGGGCCAGCGCCGAAATCCACCGTGACCATGACCTTGCCCGTGACGGTGGTATTGCCACTATCATCGATCACGACCCCCATGCCCCAATCGGTATAGGTGCCACCGAAACTGCGAGACCAGCGGTGTACACCCTTGCCATCAAAGCTCGCCACAAAGACGTCGTGCCGTCCGTCGCTTGTCAGCGGCCCGCCGCCAAAATCGACGGTATTGTAGAAGTGTCCTGTGAGGGCGATATTCCTGTTCTTATCAACATCCACTGCGACGCCTTCATCGGAGAGGTTGGATCCAAGGCGGACCGACCACTGCTCGAAGGGAGTCGTGCTCGAGTCGAGGGTGGTGTCGGGCGTTACGATGATCAAGTCGAGCGTGGTGTCGGGCGTTACGATGATCAAGTCGAGCGTGGTGTCGGGCGTTACGATGATCGAGTCGAGCGTCGAATCAGGTGTGGGTGCGCTTGAGTCAAGCGTTGAATCTACGGGTGTGATCGCGTCGGCGTTGGTCTCCGACGTTACAAGGGTTGAGTCAGCAACGGCTCCATCAAAGCGGGCATCGAGTTGAGTGAGGTCTGGCGTTGGGTGCAATTCGTCGCCGACTCTATCAAAGCCAAAGCGGGTGCAACCCGAGGCGAGCAGCAGCGACGAAAAGAAAAGCGTCAGACATGTCCTCGAAAGGCGAAAGAGGACTCTTTCGTTGCGGAATGCTGACCGTTGACTTGGCAAAGTTCGTGTATGCACGCTTACGCAATGGTGACAACGTTAAGGCGTGATGGCAAGGCCTTTTCGCCAAACTCAGGGCCAGACCTGGCGCATCAAACGCTCGATGGCTCCGCGCTCCCTACGCAGCGCTTTCGCCAGCGCCAGCTGCGACTCTGCACGTCGGAGGTTATGCTCACTGGCCGACGCGTAGCGCTCTTTGTCCCAGGAGAAATACGACTCTTCGAGCGCATCTGCACAAAACCGCGCGGCGAGCTCGACAGCGATCAACTCCGTGGTGAGGGGGATGGGTTCATGCTCTGATGCCGGCAGGATCGCTCCCATGCTCTCGGCGTAACCCTCGAGGGTTGCGCGGTAGAAGTCGAGGTTCACCTCCCCCACGCTCTCTTCACCCTGGGGGGCGCACCATGAGCGCAGCGCGTCGCCGAGTTCCACTGCCAAGGGCATCCTTGCGACGGTGTCGAGATCCACCAGGCAGCGCGCCTCGCCATCGCTTCCAAAGAGCAGGTTGGCGATCTTTGGGTCGCCGTGAATGATGTGCTCGGGCAGGGTGTCATGCAGGGGGAGGTCAGCGCTCGCTCTGAGGATAGCCTCGCCTAGGGGGGCCACCTCGGCATGACGAGCATGGTTGGCATGAGATGCCAACACCTGGCGCAGCTTGCTCAGGTGTTGCGCGGTGTCGTGCACGCCCAGGCGTCGGTGCGCGAACTCATAATCAAAATCCCAGAGCGCCCGATGGAAACGGCCCAGCAGGCGCGCGCCACTATGACAACGTGCCGGGGTGTCGGCGCGCATCAGCGTCTCGCCCTCCATGAAGGTCATCAGCCGCCAGACATGGCCCTTGTCTTCGACCCAGAGCGTGTCAGCGACCGTGCGCACGAGGCGAGGCGTCTCCACGCCAGCGGCGGCGAGGTGGGTGGTGATGGCGTCGATGTCGAGGTTCACCTCGGGGGCGAAGATCGGCGCCAAGCGCTGGAGGATGAAGCGCTGCGCTTCGCGGGTCTCAAGACGGTAGGTCTGGTTGATCCAGCCAGAGGCGATCTTGGAGACGTGAGCGCGTTCCATCGACCATGCGGCGAGCACAGAGCTCGGAGGAGAATGTGGCATATCCTGCTCATAGCGCAGACTTGCGCGGCTGTGAACGGCTCGCCTTACGTCAGTAGAGGGAAAAGCTCGTCCAGGTCTTCTCGGACGATGGCGCTTTGGGAATCACTGTTGTCGACATCAACCAGGATGCGCTCATGGGGGAGATTCCACCGGCGTTGGGGC
>JAFCZD010000739.1 GCA_019314525.1 Deltaproteobacteria bacterium | reverse complement strand
TGGCGCTCTTTCGCTTGAGCTTCATCAGGGCCGGGCCAGGAGCTTTGGCACAGAGGCACGAGCTTGCCGGCGGCGGGATCGAGGAAGAGCAGCCGGTCAGCCGCGGCCGCTGCGAGGTCGAGATCGTGGGTCACCACCACCAAGGCGCTGCCCCCACGGGCTGTCTCGCGCAGCAGTTGCGCCAGGGAGGAGACACGCTCGGGGTCGAGGCCTACCGAGGGTTCATCGCAGAAGACCAACCTACGCTGGCTCGCGAGGGTGCGCGCTACGGCAACTCGCTGGGCTTGTCCGCCTGAGAGTTGGCTCACAGGCGTGCCCCGCTGCGCTAGCTCTACGGGGAGATCCACGGCTTTGAGCCAGCGCGCGATGGCGTCTTGTTCCCTTTCATCAGAGGACCCATGGCCGCCGTCCGTGGAACGATGACGATGTGCGAGGGCCAGGTTCCCCGCGACGTCGAGGTGGTCGAAGAGCGCACCACGCTGAGGCACCAGGCCCAACCCGCCAGGCGTCTCGAGGGTGCCGTAGGTGATGGAGAATCCCTCGGAGAGCAGCTCGTCACGCTGAAAGAGCACACGCGCCAAAGTGGATTTCCCAGCGCCGCTTCCCCCAAGGATTACCACCACCTCGCCCTGGTGTACCTCGAGATCCAGGCCTTGAAAGAGCACGCCCCCCTGGGGCAGCGTGACGTCGAGCCCTGTGATCTCTAATGCAACGTCGCTCATGGCTCTGTGTGGTAGCATCGCTGACCGGTAGACGGAAAGGGGCAAGGTCATGACCGAGCATGAAGAGCTCACCATTTCCACCCGAGGGCGACAAACCATCGAGATTACGCACGAGGTGCAGCAATCCGTTGCGCGCAGCAAGATTCGCGATGGTCTCTGTCACGTCTTCGTGCAGCATACGAGCGCTTCGTTGATCGTCTGCGAGAACGCCGATCCTGACGTGCAGGTTGACCTCGAGACGCTCTTTTCCAAGCTGGTGCCTGACGGCGATCCGATGTTTGTGCATCGGGCAGAGGGCCCCGATGATATGGCGGCTCATGCGCGCAGCGTGTTGACCCATGTGGGTCTGACTATCCCCGTGATGGGGGGGCGGCTAGCGCTCGGCACCTGGCAGGGCATTTTTCTCTATGAGCACCGGACCCACCCTCATCGCCGGCGGGTGTTGGTGACGGTCTTGGGATAGTCGGCTATGCTGCGCCGCAATGATACGCAAACGCCCAGATTCAGCCAAAGATAGAGATAAACGCAAGACTGCCCCACCCCGCTCCTTGGTGGGGGAGGTGGAGCCCCTCGCCCTTGGTGCCTCAGGCCTGGTGGTTGGGGTTGGCAAGAAGCGCTTCGCCATCGCCGCCGCGGCCCCAGGTGACCATGTGCGCATCCGGCCGCGACCCTTGCCTCCCGAAGCGCGTCGAGCGGTGATGTCGGGGGAGTTGCCCTTGGCCGAGCGACTGGCGGTGGAGACGCCGGGCCCCCAACGCGTGCTCGCGCCCTGTTCGCTCCTTTCGCGGTGTGGGGGTTGCGCCCTTCAGGAGCTGGCCTATCCCGCGCAAGTGACTGGCAAGGAGCAAGCCTTGAAGGCGCTGCTCTTGGGGCTCGAGGTCGAGACGAAGGTGGTGGAGGCGACGGTGGTTCACCCCTTGAGCCGCCCCTATGGCTACCGCACCAAGCTCACGATGTCCGCAGGAGGCAAGGCCGGCTCGCTGCGCTTTGGCTTTTATGCCCGGGGAAATTTCGAGCCCCTTGGCGCTGAAGGATGCCCCGTCCAGCATCCGTTGACCTTGGCGACCCTCGCGCAGGTGCGCCAGGTGCTCGATGGTTTCCGTGTCGCGCCCTCTCTTCGTGAGGAGCGCGATGGCTGGCTGCATGGCATGGCGATTCGCGTCGAGCCTGAAAATACCAGCGCGGAGCTGACCCTCGTAGGCCGTGATGCGGTGCTGCCAAGAGGCGAAGCCCTCACGAAGGCCCTTGGCGCGCTGCCTCTGCTCGAGAGCGTGTACCTCTCGGTCAACCCAAAACGTTCGAGTTACCTTTTGGGTGATGAGTTTCTGCACTTGGCAGGCGGCCGGCGCATGCGCTTTTCTATGGGCGGTCAGAAGCTCTCGCTCTCGCCCGGCTCTTTTTTGCAGACCTGCCACGAAGGTGGAGAGCGTCTGGTGGAGCGCGTCCTGGCCCTCTTGCCAGAGCGCATTGAGACCCTGGTGGACCTCTACGGGGGTGTCGGCATTTTTGCGCGCGCTTCGGCTGAGCGTTGGCAGCGGGCAACGGTGGTGGAGTCCAGCCCCTACGCCATCGCTGACCTGCAGCGCGCCATTCAGCGCAAGCAAGCTCCCAAGCTCGATGTGGTGGAAGGCAGGGTGGAGGAAAACCTCGACGCCGTGCTGAAGCCCTCCCCCGAGGTGGTGATCGTCGATCCACCGCGCCGCGGATGTCACTCGAAGGTGATCAACGCGCTCTGCAAGGCGCGCCCCTCGGTGCTGGTCTATGTCGCTTGTGGCGCCGACTCCTTCACGCGCGACGCCAAGATGTTGATGGCCAAGGGATACACCCTCGATCATGTCGAGGGCGTCGACATGTTCCCCCACACAACCCACCTCGAGATCGTGGCGCGCTTTCGCGACGCGTAGGGTGTTCTGAGAGTCTTTCCATGCGAAAACGGCAGCTTCTCCCACTTGTTATGCTCACTGCACTCCTTGGAGCATGTGACGACACAGCCGGCTACGCGGTGGAGAGTGACTCTGCGAAGAATGACTCCCGCTCCAACTTGTTATTCAACGACGCGAGCTTGGGTGATGCAGAGGTGACTTACGACACCCATGACAAGAGCGTGTCTTCTGATACGAGAGGTGATGCCTTTGGGCTACGAGATGGGGATTCCGACGCAGCTCTTGACGTGGCTCCCCACGATCTCCCCCATGATCTGACCTACGATAGGCCGCTGGACCTGCCAACGC
>JAFCZD010000204.1 GCA_019314525.1 Deltaproteobacteria bacterium | reverse complement strand
CGAGATGCCTGTGGGTACGACTTGACGCCCTCCGAGCAGAGTGACAGCGTGCCTGCCTGATGCGTTGGCCTCTCATGGCGCTTTGTTGCGCGCTCATCTTCTCCTGCCGGGATGCTTCCTCGCCGCCGGCGAGGGGCCAGCTCATGCGCGATGGCATCGGTCGCAGCTTGCGGCTTACGCTTCCAGCTCGGCGCATCGCGGCGTTGACACCGGCCAGCGTGGAGATCCTCTTTGCGGTGGGCTGTGAGGGCCAGGTGGTCTTGCGGGATGGTCGCGCGGATTATCCTCCTGCCGCGCTCGCGCTGCCCAAGGCAGATGGGCTGCGCTCTTCGGTGGAGTATGTCGCTGGCTTTCGACCCGATTTGGTGGTGCTCGCCTTTGATGATCCAGCGCGCATCGCGTCGCTCTCGGCCTTGCGCATCCCCGTGGCGGTCTTCAACGCCGCCTCGGTAGACGCTGTGCTGAAGGATGCAGAGACGCTCTCGCGTTTCTGTGGGGCTTCACCCGCCAAAGCTCTGGCTCTGCAGCAAGAGATGCGCGGTCGGATCCGTAGAATCACTGAACGTGTGCAAGGCCGCGCTCGTCCGAAGGTCTACATCGAGCTGGACGGGGCGGATCCCGTCAAACCGTGGACCGCGGGATCCGGGGCGTTCGTGCACGATCTGCTCTCACTTGCCGGCGGCGACAATATCTTCAGCGCGCTGAAGCGCCCCTACGCCCAGGTCAGCGCGGAGGCGGTGATCCGCGCCGCACCCGAGGTGGTGATCATGACCCGGGGCAGCGCGGCCGCGTTGCGCGCGAGACCCGGTTGGGGCAGCCTGCCAGCGCTGAAGCGGGGCAAGGTGCTCGACACTTTGGATGCGGATCTGCTCACCCGGTCCGGCCCACGCCTCGTCAAGGGGCTGGAGCAGCTGGCTCGTGCGCTGCATCCGGGCGCGTTTGCGCCCGCTCA
Organism: Deltaproteobacteria bacterium; assembly: GCA_019314525.1. Classification (GTDB taxonomy): domain Bacteria; phylum Myxococcota_A; class Polyangia; genus JAFCZD01. The sequence continues at coordinate 8,243 of JAFCZD010000204.1, read as the reverse complement.
GAAGAGCGCAGGGAGCGGCAGCTGATGGCAGTCCGTCTCTCGGCTCGTGTTTCGGCATACCTTTGGCCTGTGGGCGCCGCGGTGTTGGCGCTCTCTGCTTTGTGGGTGGCGGTGGGCCTCGGTATGCACAGCGGTGCGGTGGCCTTTGATGCGGGCTGGATCGAGATCATTCAGGGGCCGTCTTGCAGCATGCGTGACATCTTGCTTCATGGGCGTCTGCCGCGGGCTGTAGCCGCGCTGCTGGTGGGTGCAGCTCTCAGCCTCTCTGGTCTCCTCCTGCAGGGCGTGACGCGCAACCCCCTCGCCGATCCTTTCCTGCTGGGCATCTCGGGTGGTGCAGGCTTGGCCGTGGTGGCTCTTCAGAGCCTCTGGCCTCGGGCCGTTGACTTGGGCCCATGGCTCATCCCCGCCGTGGCCTTTGGCGGCGCCCTGCTGGCGATGCTGGCGGTGTTGCACCTCGCCCAGGCTGGGGGCGGTAGGGTCTCGCTCTTGGGGCTGATCCTCTCAGGGGTCGTGATCAACGCCTTCTGCGCGGCGCTGATCACGTTTTTGATGGCTCGCGCCGATCCCTTCCGCCTGCGCGTGACCAGCACCTGGCTCTATGGTGGCCTGGGCTTTGTCGCTTGGTCTCACCTCTTGGGCGTGGCGTTGGTGCTTTTGGGCTGCTGGCTCTTTTTGCGCGCGCAGGCGCACCGCCTCAACACCTTCGGTCTCGGCATGGAGGGGGCCGCGAGCGTGGGCGTCGACGCGCGGATGCTCCTGCGGCGTTCGGCGTATGTGGCGAGCCTCCTGGCGGCGTTGGCCGTCTCGGTGGCGGGGCTCTTGGGCTATGTGGGCTTGATCGTGCCCCACGTGGTGCGCCTGGCCGTGGGGCGAGACTTTCGCGTGACGTTGCCTCTGGCGCCCTTCGTGGGAGGCCTGCTCTTGTTGGTGGCGGATGTGGGCGCGCGCATGGCCTTTGCGCCTGAAGAGCTGCCCGTGGGGGTGATCACGGCGGTCATCGGCTGTCCTGTGCTCTTGGCGTTGCTTTCAGCGCAGCTGCGGGGGCGGCGATGAGTTCACCCCAGGGCAAAACGTGTTTGGCGCTGGAGGGGCTCTGTTGGGGCTATGCGCCCAAGCTGCGCTTGGGCCCCTTATCACTCAAGCTGCGCGCTGGCGAGCACGTGGCGGTGTTGGGGCCCAACGGGGCTGGCAAGACCACCCTGCTGCGCACGTTGGTGGGTGACCTCGAGCCCCTCGCTGGGAAGGTCGAGATTTCGGGTGAAGCATTGGAGACGCTCTCTCCACCTCAGCGGGCGCGGCGTGTGGCGTTGTTAGCGCAGAACCCACAGCTCGACCTCGAGTTGACCGTGCGCGAGCTGGTGGCGCTCGGGCGCACACCCCACCTGGGTCTTTGGGGGCGGGAGGGGCGGAGCGATCTGGAGGCCGTGGATCGCGCGCTCACGCGTTGCGATTTACACGCGTTGGCCCTTCGCCCCTTGGGCGCGCTCTCGGGGGGGGAGCGTCAACGCGCGCGCTTGGCGATGACCCTCGCGCAGGGCGCGCAGCTCTTGTTGCTCGATGAGCCCACGACTCACCTCGATTTGCGTCGGCGTCATGAGCTTTTTTCGCTGCTCTCCGAGCTAGGCCAGCAGGGCTTGACGCTGGTCTCGGTGCTGCACGAGCCTGCAGAGGCCTTTCGTGAGGCGACACGTGTTCTGTTGCTGGGGGCTGATGGGGGCCATGAGGTGGCCAAGGACGATCCAGAGCGCCGCGATCTCCTCGCCGCCGCTTACGCGGTGCCGGTGGAGCGCATCACGTTGTGATCTGAAGAGCGATCTAGCGCGCTTGGAGGGCTTCGAGGGTATATTTAGGGTCGAGGTAGTCAGCGATCTTGCCCTGGACGTAGGCGCTGCCCATCTTGCGCGCGATGAGGTTTGCTTTGACCGCTGCGCGTACGGTGTTTGCTTCCACCACCAGCTCGCCCTCGAAGGACATGCCCTTGAACTTGCCCTTGAGCGTGCAGGTCATGTCCTTCCATTCTGTGGCGATGTCGTGCTTCTTCCAGTAGGTGGTCAGCGCCTGCATGCGGGCGAGGGCCTCGTCTTGGTCGAACGTGTGGCTCTTTTCGATCTTACTCATCTGAGCGCTCCTTGAGATGCGGTGAATCGGTATCTAATCCAATCCTGGCGTGGCGTCAAATGGTCCGGTTTCGGGCACGAACCAGGTGGTCAACTGCGCGGCCTAGGCCGTCGAGGGTGAGGGGGAACATCTCGAAGACGCGGCGGATGGCGTGCACGGTGGTGTGGGTCCAGAAGCGCGGGCGCTCGGGGTTGAGCCACGCGGCGCGCTCGAAGTGGCTGGCGAGCTGATCGAGGCGCTCGATGCCCGGCGCCGCGTTTCGATACCAGAAGTTGAGGGCGCCCCCTTCGTGCAGCAGCTCCATGGGGTGCATCATGGCGTCGCCCACGAGCACGAGCTTGTAACGCGAGCCATAGCGGGCGAAGAGCTCCAAAAGGGGAAGGGGCCGAGTAAAGAAGGCGTCCTCGTAGACTTGGTCGTAGACGCAGTTGTGGAAGTAATACGCGTGGAAGTCGCGGAAGTGCTTGCTTTGGGCCGCTGCGGAGAAGAGCTGACCGACCACTTGGGCGTGGGGGCTCATGCTGCCGCCCACGTCCATCAGCAACAACACCTTGAGGTTGTTGCGCCGGGGCGCGCGCCAGCAGATCTCTAGCTCGCCTGCGTTCTTGCTGGTGCGATCGACGGTGGCCTCGAGGTCGAGTTCGTCGCGGCTCCCCTCGCGACGCAGGTCCCGTAGGCCCCGCAGGGCAACTTTGATCTGGCGCACGTCGAGGATCAGATCTCTGCGGTATTCGCGGAAGCGGCGCTCTTCGGCCAGCTGGGCGGCGCTTCTGCTGCCTCCTTCTCCGCCGATGCGCAGACCCGAGGGGTGGTAGCCCGAGTGGCCAAAGGGGGAGGTCCCTCCCGTGCCGATGAAGCGGTTGCCGCCCTCATGGCGCTTCTTCTGCTCGGCCAGCCGCTCGGCGAGCAGGCGGCGCAGCTCGTCGAGGTCGAGGGCCTGCATGGCCGCGCGTTCTTCAGGGCTCAAATATTTGAGCTGCGCGGCCTCTTGCAGCCACTCCGCCAGCGCCTCATGGAGCACCAGGCTTTCGCTCTCGATGCCCTGGAAGGTGGAGGCGAAGGCCTGATCGAAGGCGTCGAAGTCTGCCTCGCTGTGCACGAGGATCGCGCGGGCGAGGTGATAAAAGGATGTGAGCTGGCTCTCGTGCAAGCCTTTGCACAACGCCTCGAGCAGCACATGCCACTCCTGCAAGCCCACCTTCAGGCCGTGCCGGCGAAGATCGTAGAAGAAGTCGAGCAGCATCCACTAGTACCCGCGCCCGCGACCGGTGGCGACCACCTGTTCGAGGTCTCGTTCGCTCTTGATCAAGGTGCCCAAAAACGGCAGCTTCACCGCGAGCTGAGAGGTGTCCACTCCCGCACGCTTCAGCGCGGCGATCCAATCGAGGAGCTCGCTGGTGGAGGGGCGCTTGCGGAGCCCCTCCACGGCGCGCAGGGCGTAGAACGTGGCGATGCAGTCGTCGAGGAGCTGAGCCTCGATGGCGGGGAAGTGCACGCGCACGATGCGTTCCATCAGCTTTCGCTCAGGGAACTCGATGTAGTGAAAAACACAACGGCGCAAGAACGCGTCGGGCAGCTCTTTTTCGTTGTTGCTGGTGATGAGCACGATGGGGCGGTGCAGCGCTTCGATGTGCTCATCCGTCTCGGCGATGTCGAAGGCCATCGTGTCCAGTTCGTGCAGAAGATCGTTGGGGAACTCGATGTCGGCTTTGTCCACCTCGTCGATCAAGAGCACCACCTGCTCTTTGGAGGCGAAAGACGCCCCCAAGGGGCCAAGCTTGATGTAGCGGCTGATGTCGCTCACGTCGGCGTCACCAAAGCGGCTGTCATGGAGCCGCTGCACCGTGTCGTAGACGTAGAGGCCTTGGGCTGCCTGGGTGGTGGATTTGATGTGCCAGCGCAGCAAGGGCATAGACAGGCCCTGGGCGATATGTTCGGCCAGCACGGTCTTGCCGGTGCCCGGTTCGCCCTTGATCAGCAGAGGTCGCTCCAGGGCGATGGCGGCGTTGACGGCCTGCTCTAGGGGCGCGCTGGTGATATAGCCTTCCGTGCCCGCAAAGCGGCGAAAACCGGGGGCGAAGATCTCGGGCTCTTCTGCAGCTCTTTTTTTGAACATAGGTACCTCGCTCCTCAGCATGACCTTTGATAGGCCATGACGCCAACACTGGCCGTGATGGTCCCTGTTGGCGGCATTCAGCGCAGCTCTACCCGGCGTCGCAAGGTGCTGACCCGGTCGCGTTTGACGCTGAGCATGCGCACCTCGAGATCGTAGAGCCCCGGTGGCAAATCCTTTGGAGGCGTCCAATGCGCGCTGGAGATCAAACGCAAGGGTTGATGGTGGAGTGTACGCTCGAGTTGAAAGAGTTTGGGCCAGCGCTTGACCACGCGGCCGACGACGTTCAGCAGCTGGAGGTCCCCCTGGAGCTGCACCTCATAGGTCAGCTTCTTCTTTGCCTTCAATTTTCCACCCCCTGTGCGCACGGTGAGGTGATAGGCCTGGCCACGAATAAAGGCGTCACCGGGTACGGGCGGCAGGTCGGGGCGCAAGCGCGCGTCGAAGCGGTCGACTTTGAAGAAGGGCAGCGGCGGGGGGGCCTTGCCCTCCAGCCTGAAAGCCAACTCGCGGGTGACCTCCTTCTTTGCGAAGACGTCGCGCGCCCGGACGAGCAGCGTATAGCGTCCAGCGGGGGCTAGGGCGGGCAGTACGAGGGAGACCTGGCGCGGGAAGCGTCCGCTGCGCGCCCAGGTGGCTGAGCGCACGCCCTCTGTGCGCGCGGCGTCTGTGCGGCTGAGGTAGACACCCCCCAGTCCAGAGATGGCGAGGTCTACCGCGAGGTTGGCGCGCGCGTCTTTCACGCTGAAGCCATGCAGCGCGAAGCGTACGAAGATCTGCTCACCAAAGCGGAAGCTCTCCCGGGCAAGCCGTGAGGCGTCGAAGAGGTGCAGGTTATAGATCCCCAACTTGGGTGGGAGCACTTCGACCTTCAGCGATGCCTTGGCGTTCTTGTTGGCGAGCAGGTCCTCGAGGGCCAGATGCGCCGTGTAGCGCCCTGGCTCGAGGGTCTTGGGCAGCGCGAGGCCATATTTGCCGGGCAGCGAACGTGCGGCAAAGGGCAAGGTGACGCGCAGCAGGCGGGCATGGTGTTGTGCCCGTGTCTTGCCGCTGGCGTCCACCAGCGTCGTTCTCATATCCAACTCCACGCGGTGGCCTCTGGGTCGAGGGCGCGTCTCGAAGCCGGCCACCACCAACGAGAGGGGGATCACTGATCCAGCAGGGCTCGCTTGATCTCCCACGATGCGCAGCGTCAAGAGCGCGAGCCCCTCTGCGGTGGGCAGCGTGGGGCCGGCCAGCCGAAAGGCGCCCTCTGCCTTTCCGAACCTCTTGCCGAGGTGGTCTGTGACACCCACGCGCAAGGTGTAGTTTCCTGCTGGCAGAGCTGGAGAGAGGGGCAGCTTGGCGGCCACGCGCACTTCGCCTGGCGTTGACGTGGGCGCTTTGCCCACGAGGAGCACCAGTCCACGACTCTCGGCCATTTTGCGTCCTCTCGCGTCCACGACCTCGAGGTCACATTTGAGGTCCACCTTGCCTGCCTCGTAGACGAAGCCGCTCACCGAGAGCAACGACACCAGCTCTTCACCGCGTCCATAGGTCGCGTCCTCTCGATGGCCCGCTGGGCCCGCGAAGGACATCTGCGCGATGTGCAGGGGATGGGCGCTCGCCTTGGGGCTCGGCGTTGGGTTTGGCGCTGGAGCAGGGGCAGGGCTCGGCTCGTCGGTGCTCGGCTCGTCGGTGTTCTGTGTGCACCCCGGCCAGGCGAGGGCAAAGAGCAGGGCAGTGGGGAGGGCGATCTTCAGCGCAGTACCACGCGACGGAAGCGGCGCTTGCCCGCCTTGAGAAGGTGCTCGCTACCACGCGAGAGCGGCCGGCTCTCGTCGGTGACGCGCTCGCCGTCGACTTGCACGCCGCCCTGTTTGATCAGCCGTCGGCCTTCGCCGCCGCTCTTGGTGAGGCCCACTTGGTGCAACACCTTGAAGAGCGGCATGGCCTCACCTTCTACCGAGATCTCCACCGTCTCCACATCCTCGGGCACACCACGATTGGCGCCCTTGGCAGGGTGCAGGCGATCGAACTCGGCGGACGCCTCCTCAGTGGCGTCATTGCCGTGATAGCGGCTGGTGATCTCGGATGCGAGCGTGCGCTTGGCCTCTTTGGGGTGGCCAGCTTTGACCGCCTCAAGCTGCGCAGGGGTGACGCTGGAGAGCAAATCGTAGTAGTGCCACATCACCTCGTCACTGATGCTCATCAATTTGCCAAAGATGCCATGCTCGCCGCCTGGAGGGTCATCAACGCCAACATAGTTGCCAAGAGACTTGGACATCTTTTCACCGACGAGCTTCTCGTCTTCCCAGCGCCCTTCCGTGCCCACCAGCAGCTCCGTGGTGAGCACGACTTGTGGTTCGAGGGCATATTTGGGCATGATGTCGCGCCCTACCATCAGGTTGAAGAGCTGATCGTTGCCGCCCAGCTCCACATCCGCTTTGAGCACCACAGAGTCGTAGGCCTGCAGCAGGGGGTAGAGAAACTCCTGCACAGAGATGGGCTGACCCTTCTGGTAGCGGCTGTTGAAGTCATTACGCTCCAAGAGCCGGGCTACGGTGTAATGAGCGGTGAGCTGCACCAGCTCTTCAGCGGTGAGCGGGGCGAGCCACTCGCTGTTGAAGCGCACCGCGGTCTTGTCCGCGTCGAGGATCTTGAAGACCTGCTTCTTGTAGGTCTCGGCGTTCTCCAGCACCTGCTCACGCGTGAGCGCAGGCCGGGTGCTGCTGCGCCCCGTGGGGTCGCCGATCATCGCGGTGAAGTCACCGATCAAGAAGACCACCTGGTGGCCGAGCTCCTGAAACTGTCGCATCTTGTGCATGACGACGGTGTGGCCAAGGTGAAGGTCTGGGGCCGTGGGGTCAAAGCCGACCTTGATCAGCAGCTCTCTCCCACTCTCGAGCTTCTTGCGCAGCGGATCCTTCATCATCTCCCAGACGCGTGGGACGACCCCGCGGCCTAGGAGCGTGAGCTTTTCGTCGATGGTCATAGTTGCCTCATGAATGGGGGGAGACGCGTTGGGGGAAGGCGCCGCGTCCAGGGTAGGGGACGCGGAGTCGCTCTATGGCGCTAGCCTTCCCGCTCTCGGGGTCGATCTCCGCAATGACGCCGCAGAGCCTCACGTCCCCTTTGGCGACGTTGAAAGCGACAGGGCGCATGGTGAGAAAACGCTCCAGGACCAGCTCTTTCTTCGTTCCGATGACAGAGTCGTGGGGGCCGGTCATGCCAATATCAGTGATGTAGGCGGTACCCTTGGGCAGGATCTCCTCGTCGGCTGTGGCCACATGGGTGTGGGTGCCGTAGAGGAGGCTGACCCTGCCATCAAGGTACCAGCCCAGGGCACGCTTTTCGCTGGTGGCCTCGGCGTGCATGTCGACGATGATCACATCGCAGCCCTCTGCGCGGAGCGCTTCGATGGCTTCGTCGGCGGCGACGAAGGGGCTCGGCAAGGGGGCCATGAAGACGCAGCCCTGGAGGTTGAGCACCCCCACCCTGACGCCAGCTTTGCTTTCGAAGACGCCACACCCACGTCCAGGGGCACCTGCCGGGTAGTTGTAGGGGCGCAGCACACGCTCTTGCTGCTCCAGGAGTTTCTTCACCTCTTTGAAACGCCAGGTGTGGTTTCCCCCCGTGAGGGCCATGATGGGCAGGGCGAGCAAGTCCTGGGCTGTGTCTGACGTGAGACCCGACCCGCCCGCGACGTTCTCGGCGTTGGCGATCACCACATCGATGTCATGCTCTTCGATCAGGCCCGGGAGGAGGTCGCGTACCGCCTTACGCCCGGGAGAGCCGACAATATCGCCGATGCACAGTGCCTTCATTGGAACAGTGCCTTCATTGGAACAGTGCCTTCATTGGAACAGTGCCTTCATTGGAACAGTGCCTTCATTGGAACAGTGCCTTCATTGGCACAGTGCCTTCATTGGAACAGTGCCTTCATTGGAACAGTGCCTTCATTGGAACAGTGCCTTCATTGGAACAGTGCCTTCATTGGAACAGTGCCTTCATTGGAACAGTGCCTTCA
>JAFCZD010000738.1 GCA_019314525.1 Deltaproteobacteria bacterium | reverse complement strand
CCTCTTGCTCGCTGAGTACCACTTCAACAACAAAGAGTTCGCCAAGGCGTTGGCTCTCTATCAACGCTTGGGAAAGTTCCCCAAGTCAGCTGTGTATGGCTATTCGTTCTTCCAACAGGGGTGGTGCTGGCTCAACCTGCAAAAGCCCAAAGAGGCACTCGAAAAGTTTGTCATGGTTATCCGTGACGCCCCCAAGTGGGGTAATAGCGCCAAACGCAGCATCGTCCTCGTGAAAGAGGCCAAGAAGGGTGCTGTACGCGCCTACAGCCAGGTGGGGTCGCCAAGGCTTGCTTGGCTCTTCTTCAGGAAGATCAGCGGATGACTTGGGCCGTGGCCGTGGCCGAGTTCATCATGGCAGAGGGTCTCTTGGAGCGCTTCTTGTGGCTGGAGTTCCCGAAGTTGGATGTGCAGGAGGGTGGCGGCGCTGCAGTGCGCAGGATGGGCCAAACATTGGTCAAATACCTCCAAGACAAAGGTGTGCTGTTCAGAAAGGCGCATGCAGCCTATGAAGACGTCATCAAGAGAAAGGTCGCCCATTGGGTTGTTGCCGGTATGGCGCGCGTGGGTCAACTCCATCGGCTCTTCGCTGATTCACTCTACACTGCGCCCGTGCCCACGCCGCGTATTCCCAAGGTGTTGCGAACCCCAATACAGCGCAAAGAGTTCTTGAACACCTTCCACGACGCTTTTTGTGATGTGCTCGAGGACAAAGCCAAACCCTTGGAGAAGAAGGGTATGCAGCACCTGGCCTTTTGCCTCCAGAAGTCGGCGGAACTCTCCCTGTTCAACCGCTGGTCGTCGCTCTGTGAACGGGAGCTAAACCAGATCTCGCTGGCGACCTACCCCCGTGTCATGGAGATCCGCGCCGAGCCCGGTTACCTTGCGCTGAGGCCCGCCCTGTCTCCTCTGTTGACCGAGTTCCACTAGCCGGTTGAGCTGCAGGCCAGCAGCAAACCTTCACCGTTTCGGGACAATGCCTGCTAAGGTGCCCGCCCCTGACTTGGGTCGAGGAGGACTCTCATGCTTTTCTGCCGCTTATCCCATTTTTCCACGTCCCTTCTGGCTCTGGCTCTGGCTCTGGCTCTGGCGTCGAGCGCGTGCAGCGACAACGATCGGGCCCCTTACACCGGTTGGCTCGTCGACTACACCATCGATGGGCCTCTCGAGGCCGGCGCTTCCGGAACGGATGGTGCTCTGGATGGCGGTGCTCTGGATGGGGCTGCTCTGGATGGGGCTGCTCTGGATCACAGTCCTGGGGAAGACCGGCCAACCGATGGGGCCCCAGCGGCGGATGTCCTCTCTGGTTGTGTATTCGACCCCGGGCCCGCAGACCGCGAGCGTGTGGCGGTGGTGAGTCGCCCCTACGCCGAGGATTTCACACAGGCTGGCGACTATGAGGTGATACATATCTCGAGCGCTGGAGTGCTCTCGCGCCCCAACATCGTCTTCACCATGACGCGTACGTTCTCTGGAGAGATCATCTTTTCGGCGGATGGCCGTTTTGGCTATGTCGCCCAAGAGGACGGCTCCATCGGTGTCTTTCGGGTGGAGGCCGATCGCAGCGTAGTGGTGCTCGACGCGACCTTCGACCCCGGCTTCCACGTTTCGCGTTTGGTGATGGGCCCTGGAGGTCGTCGGCTCTTCGCGTTGAACTCGCAGTGGCGTGTGCACGGGGGCGGCATCTACCAGCTCGCCATGGAGTGTGATGGAACTCTGACCAACCTTGGCCTGCTCGCCGCGTCTAAGATTCCCTTCGCCATGGGCTTCCTCTCGGACTCCCTCGCGGTGGTCGCCGCACGGGATATCCTCGACTCTCCTGCGGGCCATGACGTACATCTCGTCTCTTTGGCGCCGACACCCACGGTCACACCCAGCACGTCGCTCATCACCAGTGCCAGCGTTTTTGACGACGATGAAAGCGCCATCGCGGATGTGGCGATCACCGCCGACCAGCGCTATGCGTTGCTCCCTGATATCGTCTTCAAGGGGGATGATCGCTTGGCGGTGGTAGATCTCGGGAAGGGGGGGACCACTGCTCCTTCGGTGGTGCAGGTGCTCGCCTACGAGGATCCGAGCAAGGTCATCATGTCGCCCTTCAACAACGCCGCGTTGCTCCTTGGCGTCGCGGCCGATCGTCTCACGGTGCTCAACTACACCCCCAGCAACCCTGAGCCCTTTACTGAGCGCGGCAAGGTTAAGACCAGCAGCAGCACCTTGCTTCCTGATGAAGCAGTGATGATCCGCCGTGGCTCTCTTGCAGGGCATGTCTTCGTGGCGGAAAACGTCACCATCCGGCGGCTCCGCTTCTTTCCAGATGGGCGCGTGGAAGAGGTGGACGCCTTCAGCTTTGGCACAGGTGGCAGAGCGGTGGTTGGCGCGATGGGCGTGCAGCCCTGATGGCACCTCATGAACCCATAGCGGCGTTGGTATGCACGGGCGGGGGCGCCATCGGTGCCTACCAAGTGGGCGTGCTGAAATACATCCATCAACATTTTTGCCGGGGAGAGCGCAGCCCCTTTCAGATCTTTTCTGGCATCTCTTGCGGCTCCATTAGCGCAGGTTTTCTCGCCTGTCATTCGCATCGGGCGCGAGGGGCGGTTCTGGAGCTTGAGCGGCTTTGGCGGGCCTTTCATGTCCCTGAATATCAGCGGGCAACCGCAGGCTCGATCCTGCGCGGGCTGTTGCGCTCCAAGCGTCAGCTCTCGCTCCTCGACCCAAGGCCGATGCAAGGGGTAATCCAAGCAGGCTTTTCGGCTCAGGGTTTGAAGGCTGCCTATGCCGCTGGGACGACCCTTGGTGTGGGCGTCGCTGCCACGGAGGTCGTCAGTGGTTATGGCGTTTGGTTCGTGGATGGCCCGCGCGCCAACGAGTGGGATCGCTTCCACTCTGTGGCCAAGCGCGAGTGTTTGGGGGTGAAGCATATCGAGGCGAGTTGCAGCATCCCCTTCTTCTTGCCACCA
>JAFCZD010000737.1 GCA_019314525.1 Deltaproteobacteria bacterium | reverse complement strand
GGGCGTGGCCAGGCGGGCGACGATCTGACCTTCCTTGACCTTCGCCCCTTCTGCCGCGGGTAGCACCGTCAGAGACCCCGCCAGGCGGGCGAGGATCTTGGCCTCGCGCCTCGATCCTAGGGTGCCGATGTAGCTGATGGTCTCACGCAGCGGCCCCTTCCGCGTCTTCATGACACGCACAGCGAGGGGGGGCGCCTTCTTTGGCGCTGCTGACTCCTTCTTCCTGCACCCCATGCCCAAGGAGAGGGTCACGAGCGTGAAAAGGGTGAGCTGGGCGCCTCGTGTGATTTTGGCGGGGATAGCGGGAAGATAGAGCATGAATCGAACCCTTGCTTTTCGGGGAGCTGCCGTTTGGATGGTGCTGTAAGCAAGTGAGCACTCACTTACAATAGCTAGCCTGGCATAGCATAGCGCGTTGTCAAGGAATGGTGGGTTGTCGTGGGGCTTCGAGACGCGGCAGGAATGTCATACCTGACGGAAAAGGCGCGTTTTGCGCCCTGGCGCTCCACCCGGCAAAACGAGCATCCTAAATCGATATCCGAAAAACACCCGTGATGACACCTGCTTGCAATGATTTACAGATTGGCACCGCCGATGCATTAGTGCAAGGCGGAGGTGACACATGCAAACCACTGCTTCTGCTGCTCTCATCCTGACGCTGCTTCTGACGCTGCTCTTGACCGCCAGCTGCGGGTCTGAGGACGACATGGCCCCGAGCCTGGCCCAGCAACCCGAAGCCACTTTGGAAGAGTCCGATATTACCAAAGTAGAGGGCGGCCTGCTCTATGCGCTGGTGGGCGGTCGCGCCCTACGGATCTTCGACGTGACCCAGCCTCGATCCCCCTCACTGGTTGGCATGACGGACTTTCCGGGCTGGGCTGGCGAACTCTATGTGCGCGATGGTGTGTTGGTGGCGGTGCTCGATGACGCCACCTGCGCAAACGGGTGGGTCACCGCGGAGCCACTTTCATCCCCTTCGGATGGCAGCGACGTGCTGCGCGAGAGTTCGAGCGCCGTGGTGGTGCTCGACGCCCGCGATCCCCAAACTCCCGTGCAGATGGCGTGCACCCCCTTGAAAGACAAAGTCGTCGCCAGTCGCATGAGCGAGCGCCACCTCTTTGTCGTCACAGCCTCCAAGGTGCGTTCTTTCGCGCTGAGCGAGCAGCTGCACCTCGAGCCTGTGCAAACGAGCACCCTCTCGGGTTGGGTGTCTCAGGCCCACTTCACCGCCAGCCAGCTCTTCATCGTCTCAGAAGGGGGATCCACAGGGAGCGGCGGATGGGTGCAGCCCTGTGACGACGGTTGGTGCGACTATGATAGCCCCGAGCCTCGAGAGCCTGTCGCCACCAACGACTCACTCCTGCAAGTGGCCGCGACTTCGCCCCTCGACGGCAGCATCGAGCTTCAGGGCAATCTAGGGCTGGAAGGTGTGGTCACGGGTCGCTTTCATCTGGACGCCTATGGCGCCACCTTCCGCCTCGTCACCTATCGCTGGGATTATGCCGACAGCCTGCTGCAGATCATCGACGTCAGCGATCCTTGGACACCTCGCCGCCGTGGCTCGCTTTCCTTGGGGGCTGGGGAGGAGCTCAAGGGTACACGTTTCGTCGACGATCGCGTCTATGTCGTGACCTTTCGCCAGATCGATCCCCTCTGGGTGGTGGATCTTTCTGACCCTGACGCGCCAGCGTTGCTTTCTGAACTCGAGGTGCCGGGCTGGAGTGACTTTCTTTTTCCGCGGGGAAAAACGCTGCTCACCGTGGGTCGCGGAGACGGGGGCGTGGGCGTCGCTGTGTCGCTCTTCGACGTGAGCGACGCGACCCAACCGCGCCTCTTGCGCCAGCTCACCACCAGCAGCTGGGGTGCGGAGTCGGAGGCCAACATCGATCATCGCGGAGTGACCTTGATCGAAGGTGATGAGGGCACAGCCTTGCTCGCGTTGCCCATCGCTCACGTCGATGGTTATTGTGGCGCCACAGCCTCTTCTGAGTTGCGCCTGCTCGACATCACGGCCACCGACATCATTCCCCGGGGCAGCATCGAGCAGCAGGGGAACATCCGCCGCAGCTTCCTGGTGAAGGGCACGTTGCTCTCGGTGTCCGACACGGAGCTCGTGGCGGTGGACATCCAAGACCCAGATTACCCAGAGGTAACGGCGCGCGTTGACACAGAGGCCACAGGCTATGATGCCACCACCTGCATGGACGATGACGCCAACGGCATGGTCGTGCCCTTCGGCTGCGAGGTGGGAGGGTCGCCCGCGGGCGCGTGGCCTCTGGGCTTGTTCCTGCTGGCTTTGTGGTTTGGCCGTCAGCGCCTGGCTGTGCGCTAATAGTCACGCCGAAAAACTGAACGTCCTCTCAGAATCTTGACAGAGCATCCATCAGCTTCACACATCAGGGCCCAAGAACGCCGCTTAATCGATGATCTGGCGCTGCGCCTTAGTGGAACACATCTTGCTTTGCTCACACCATTTCATCGCAAAGACCATTCTACTGGAGGCTCCAATGCGCTTAGCTCTTTGGTTGTGTTGCATCAGCATCATCGCTGGGTGTGTAGACCGACTGCCAACGCTCCATGCCGATGGCGCCAACCGAGTCGTCGATCTGGGCGTTACCCAGGACCTCATCGCCCCAGATACTCATCAACTGGAAACCGGTGTGATCGTCACTGTGGACAAGCGCAGCTACTCCACCAGCGAGGAGGTGATGGGGACCGTCCACAATGGCACAAAGGAAAGCATCTTCCTTGGCGGATGCAGCATCTTTGCCCGTGAACTTTTTGAAAACGCCGTATGGACAGAAATGCCTGCCGTGATGGTCTGCGGCTGGGAAGGTGTGGGTATTGAACTCAAGCCTGGAGAGTCTTACCAGGAGATGAGCTATTTTAATCAACCTGGTAGCTGGCGGCTGAGACTCCCCTACGCCACGGACTGCCTCAAGCCTGGAGAGTCTTACCAGGAGATGAGCTATTTTAATCAACCTGGTAGCTGGCGGCTGAGACTCCCCTACGCCACGGACTGCATGGAAGGCGAACCCCTGAGCCAGGCTGGCTGCACAGGAGCGGGTAAGGTCTTTTCTACAGCGGCCACAGCTCTGATCGACAAGGCGAGCTGCGAAATCGTCAATAGAAAATATCGATCTGCGATGGACAAGGCCGCGACATGCCAACCTGACGCCACGTCGCCCCAATGTGGGGCAACGATGGTCTCAGACCTGATTTGCGGCTGTTCTACGTGGATCAACGACGCAACGGGACCTGCTTATTACGCGGACCGATGGGAAGCGTGGGGCTGCTACGCCGTTTTGCCTTCACCTTGTGACATGGCGTGTGACCTTCCTCCACAGTTTGCTTGTGTAGATGGCGTTTGTCGCCCATAGAGCTCCGCCAACGGCAGACGCCTCGGTCAGCACTCCCACAGCTGACGCGGGTGTTAGCACACCAACCGAAGACGCTTCCGTGACCACACCCGCCGAAGACGCTTCCGTGACCACACCCACGGCGGACGCCTCCACGGATTCGAAGAAGCGACGCAAAAAGCGTCGGCGTTAACGTCTTGCCACTCTGCTATGTTTAGCCGTCGCCCCATGTTTGCCCCCAGCGCGAACCCTTCCTTGCGCTAGGCCCCCTCGCCTGACAGAGTTTGGGCCGGAGGCCCGATGAAGCTCTTACCCCGTCTACCCTTCCTTTCGTTGTTCCTTTCTTCCGTTCTCATGATGGCAGCTGCCTGTGGCGCGCGCACGGCGAGCATGGAGCTGGACGCTGGTCCAACGCCCTCAGGCGGCGATGACCTTGTCGTGAAGCCACCGCCACCACCCACGCCAGACGTTGGGCTGCCACGTCCGCCAGCGACGCCTCTGCTTCAGGCCGTGCTCAGTGATTTGAAAATGCCCGCTCGTGGTACGGACTATGCTCGCGATATCGACGGTGATGGTCGCGTCGACAACGCCCTGGGCGCCCTCTTGGGCCAGATTACCAGTTTTCTGCCCATGTCCCTTGACGAGATCGTCGGAGACATTCTTCACGGTGGCGCGGGCTTTCTGCTCTTCGAGATCTACGGGGAGGGCCTCAACAACTCGTCAAGCGCAGAGGTGCGGCTGCGCTTGGGTGAGGACGCTGATGACAACCCTGGCAATAATTTCACAGGTCAAGGCGTCTTTGTCTTCTCCAATCAGATGCTCGAGAGCGCCAATCTCTATGGTGGTATCCGCAATGGTCAGCTTGCGGCCGAGGGCGATCTCTTCATTCCTCTGACCCAAGAGCCGCTGACGATGAGCCGTGGTTTCTTGTTGGCTGAGAGCATCAGCCCCAAAGGCCTTTTTGGCGGCACGCTCAACGGGGCCATCCCCTGGGAGACTGTGCAGGAGGTGCTGCTCCCGCTCTTCGCTGACGCTATGTCCCAGGGTGGGCTTCCGCCGCAGCTTGCCAGCTTTTTCGACACCAATGGCGATGGGCGCATCAGCGCAGAGGAGCTGCAGAAAAA
>JAFCZD010000736.1 GCA_019314525.1 Deltaproteobacteria bacterium | reverse complement strand
GTCTCGCGTCTCCGCCTCCTCGAGTTGCAGGAGCGTGCCCTCGGCGGTGGCGATGAAGCGCACCTCCACGTGGGTCAAGCCGCCTTTATCCGCTGCAAAGAGAGGCAGGTATTCGGTCTTGCCCTGCCACTCGAAGACAAGGCGGGCGCCATCTTCAACGGTCAGCAATGTGCAACCGAGGGTGCTGTCACGCTGGGGATCCTCATCCCAGAAAAGCTCCCACGGCCCACCTTCGCGCAGCTCCACGTTCGCTTGAGGTGCGAGCCACTTCTCTAGGTTCGCCTTGCTGGCCCACAGCCGCCACACCTCGGCAGACTGGGCTTTGATCTCCACGCTACACTGATACGCCATGGCATCCCTCCTTCGGGGCGTCACGCTAGCAGCCTGGTTGGAAGCAAGGAAGGCTCAACAGGGGCTAAGGTGTAAACCTCACCAAGAAGACATCCACGCCGCCCATGACGGTGATATCACCCCCGCCCAGGTCCGCTGTGCTCAAGAAGTATCCCGTCCCGATGACGCTGTTGCTGGCGTCCACGGCCACGCCCCAACCCTTGTGTGCCTCAGCGAGGGCGGGCCTTCAAGGTATGTTTCCCAGTCAGCACGGGGATAGCTACCTTGATGGCTGCGGTGTAGATCAAAAAGCCCAGAGCCCAGATGCCCGCGGTGATCTTCCACTCCACCAGGCTGGGCTGGTATTCGACGATCTCGTGCAAGGCGCTGGGGATGAAGCCAGGGACGATCAAACCCATGCCCTTTTCGATCCACACCCCTGCGAAGCAGAGCACGCAGGCGGCGATCAGCCAGCCTCGCCGCTCCATCAAGCGCGACTGAAAGAGCATGATCGCGGCGATGACGTTGAAGGCGATGGCGCTCCAGATCCAAGGCACGAGCTGGCTGTGACCATGCAGGCCAAAGAAAAGGTAACGGGCGGACGCGGTGTGCGCCCCACCGGTATAGAGCTCGGTGAAGAGCTCGCTGCAGACCATGAAGAGGTTGATCACCACCGTCACGCGCAAGATCGACAGCAGGGTCTTCAACGGCCCCTTGGCGATCTGGTACTCCGTGAGTTTACCCACGATCGTCAGCGTGACGATCAAAAAGGCTGGGCCGGCGATGAACGCCGACACGAGAAAGCGCGGGGCGAGGAGCGCGGAATTCCAGAGCGGGCGCCCACCGAGGCCGGCGTAGAGGAACGCGGTGACGGTGTGGATGGAGATCGCCCAGACGATGGAAACAAAGACAAAGGGCACATACCAAGCGTTCTTCGGCTCACGCCCGAGGAAGCGCATATAGAGCAGATAGCCGCAGATGTGCAGGTTGAGCAGCAGGTAGCCATTGAGCACCAGCACATCCCAAGAGAGCATGGAGAGCGGCCAGTTGAATTGGCCGATGCCCGGGATGAGGTGCCAAAAACGATCGGGGCGGCCAAGATCAACCGTCACGAAGAGCATCGCCATGATGATCGCGGCGATGGCCAGAAGCTCGCCGAAGATCACCACTTCATGCATATCGCGGTCCCGGTAGATATAGGCCGGGATGACCATCATCACGCCGCCCGCCGCCACCCCAACGACGAAGGTGAAGTTGGCGATATAGAGCCCCCACGAGACATGATCGCTCATATGCGTCACGGCCATGCCGCCAGACACCTGCTGAGCCCAGGCGTTGAGTTACGGCGGTGAGGAAGATCATCCAGGCATAAAAGAGTGGGCTGCCATCGGTGGCGAGCACCGCCGCCCGGTAGAGGAAACGCAGGTAGGCGCGCCGATGGGGCACGGGGGAGGAGTCGACCACGCTGGCGTTATCTTCGGTCATCGCTCACTCCTTATTGCGCGAAGAAGTAGAAGAAGCGTGGCAGGGTGCCTTGGTCTTCTTTGAGGATGAAGATGCGCTTATGCGCGAGCACATGGCGAATCTCCGAGTGTGAATCGAGCAGGTTGCCGAAGACGCGCGCCCCTGCGGGACAGGCTTCGAGGCACGCCGGCAAGCGCCCCTCACGTGTGCGGTGCAGACAGAAGGTGCACTTTTCCATCACGCTCTGAGGACGAATGCGATTGGAGAGGTAGCCCTGATCGGGGTTGACCTCTTCAGCGGGAATCTGAGGCTTGGACCAGTTGAAGCGGCGGGCATGGTAAGGGCAGGCCGCCTCACAATAACGGCAGCCGATGCACCAATCGTAGTCGATCACCACCAGGCCATCGGGCTCTTTCCAGGTGGCCTTCACCGGGCAGACGTTGACGCAAGGCGGCTTTTCGCAGTGGTGGCATTGGATGGGCATGTAGAACTTGTCGTCTTGAGGCACGGCGTGCTGGTATTTTCGCAGTGGTGGCATTGGATGGGCATGTAGAACTTGTCGTCTTGAGGCACGGCGTGCTGGTAACGCGACGTGGCCTTCGCCAGGTCCATGCTGCCCTGCTGCATCTCGAAGACGCGAATGTAGCTGTTGTGGGTCTTGCGATCGTGGTTGTTCTCACGATGGCAAGCCTCGGCGCATTGGCGACAACCAAGGCAATTGGTGAGATTCAACGCGTAGGCGAAGTGGGTCTTGGGCTGCGGCTGAGGATCACGGACGGTCACCTCTGCGCCATACTCACGCTTCGTCTTGCGCTTGATGCGCGCGAAGATCTTCTTTTTGTCCGCTTCGGACAGCTCCTTGTAGTGCTGCTGGAGAAACTCCTCCTTGCTGGTCTGCCCCGAATAGGCGGCGAGGGGAGAGACAGCCTTGACGAAGGCAGCGCCACAAGCGGCGGCGCCGGCGGCTTTGAGCAGGTTGCGCCGATTCACGCCCGATTTCTTTGCGCTCTCGTCGCTCATGTCTTGCCTCCTTCGCTGCCCTGGAAGCGGTTGCGAGGCAGCGGCGCGGGCATCACCTTGGGGATCGCTGGATGGTGTGGGTTGTGGCAATCGAGGCAGTGGTTGCGTGTACGAGGCCCACGGTCGAGGTCCCAATAGCCACGCATGCCCCCATGGGCACCGTGGCGGTAATCTTTGAGCTGGCGACTATGGCATTGCCCACAGAGCTGCATCACGTCGGCGTAGGGCACCACCTTGCCGCTGCTGAGGCGAAAATCGTTGAAGAGCGGTGCGCGATGACACGACTGGCACATCAAGTCGCCATGGCTGATGACCTGCGCCTTGTGAAAGCGCCGGGGCTGCGCGGCCGTGTTGGCCTTGGCAAGCTTTTTGGCCGGCACCAGATGGTGACATGTGCCACAGGGCACGCGCAGACGCTCACCCCGAATATTGCGCCGCGGCGTGGCCATGCCCAGCTGCTCTGAGGGCGTGTTGACCACGCTCTTGAACTGCCGCGATGGAGCCTTGTCTGTGGGTGCTCGCCAATGCTGACGCTCATGATCTCCACCCCGCGCGCCACAGGCCGAGAGGGTGAATATGCCCAGCGCCAGCAGTATCGTCGTCTCTGCAAATCGCGTCATGGTGCTGCCCCGTCACGCCATTCATATCGCATCCTTGTGGCCTATTCCAGACAAAAACGATATTTATATCTTGATATAGGTGTTTGCACGTGTGAGGCTGTCGAATATCGTGAGCATGGGACGGGACCATGGCAATTTCCGGGTTGGTAATCACCCTCAGTGAGCAGGAGTCAGAGCGCGTCTCTGCCCTCAACGCCATGGAGCAAGAGCCATGGCTCTCATTGGGCGTGGCCCAAGGGCATCGTCTGCCTGTAGTGGTCGACAGTGAGGACCGTCATCAATTCCAAGCGTGTTGGGACGCCCTCTTGGCCATGGAGGGTGTGGTCCACGTCGATCTGGTCACCGTCGATTATGAGTAGAGCGGGGAGAGTGATGAGCACGGATCTTAGTCGCAGAGAGTTTCTCAAAGACACCGCCATGGCGGCCGCCACAGCGGCAGCAGCTGGCCCCCTCGTGTTGGGCTCAACAGAGGCGGCGGCAGCAGCGCTCGCGCACCCAGAACATGGGCAAGTCGACGCGCGCGGCGTGCAATGGCGCAAAGCGCCCTGCCGCTTCTGTGGCACGGGGTGTCATGTGCTCGTGGGCACCAAGGGCAATAAGGTGGTGGGCATCGCCGGCGATCGCCAGGCCGACGTCAACCGTGGCCTGCTCTGCGTCAAGGGTTACCATGTGGGACTGATCCTCTATGGCAAAGACCGCCTAACGCAGCCCATGCTGCGCAAAGGCGATAAACACGTGCCTATCAGCTGGGATGAAGCGCTGACGATCATCGCCAAGCGCATCACGAAAAACCCCAAACGTTTTGCCTTCTATGGCAGCGGTCAGTGGACGATCCCCGAAGGTTACGCCGCGCAGAAGTTGATGAAGGGCGGCCTGGGCAATAACCACATCGATCCCAACGCGCGCCTCTGCATGGCCTCGGCGGTCACCGGGTTCATCGCCACCTACGGCGTCGACGAACCCGCCGGGTGTTATCAAGACCTCGACAAATGTGATGTGCTGATCATGTGGGGCAACAACCCCGCTGAAATGCACCCCGTGCTCTTTTCGCGCGTGGTGGACCGACGCGCCCGCGGCGAGAAGGTGCTGCTGATCGACATCGGTACCCGCCGCACCCGCACCACAGCGCAATGCCAACGCTATTTGAACTTCCGCCCACACACCGATCTCGCTGTGGCCAACGGCATCGCGAACCTGCTGATCTCCCGTGGCACCTATGACAAGCGCTTTGTCGAAAAGCACTGCAACTTTCGTGGGGACAGCACGCCGGGCACCCTCAAGGGCAAAGCGATCACCTTCGAGGAGTACAAAAAATCCATCGCTCACTACACCCCTGAGGTCGTCGAGAAGATCTCCGGCGTCCCGGCCAAAGAGATCATGGCCTTGGCCGACCTCTTCGGCCGACGAGACCTGCGCATCACCTCACTGTGGTGCATGGGCATGAACCAACACACCCGCGGCACGGCAATCAACTCTTTGGTGCATGGCATCCACCTGCTCAGCGGCCACTTCGGGAAGCCGGGCGATGCACCCACAAGCCTCACGGGACAACCCAGCGCCTGCGGCACCGTGCGTGAGGTGGGCACCCTGGCTCACGCTTTGCCCGGCGGTCGCCTGGTAGCCAAAGCGGCCCATCGCAAGCAGGCCGAGGAGATCTGGAACGTGCCCGCGGGGCGCATCAACAAGAAGCCCGGCTACCATACGGTGAAGATGTGGGAAAGTTTCTCCACGCCCACCGACAAGGGCGGCGACATCGACACTATCTGGGTGCAGGTCACCAACCCTGGCCAGACTTTGCCCAACCACGACAAGCTCTTCTCGCCAAGCCGCAAGCTCAAAGACAA
>JAFCZD010000735.1 GCA_019314525.1 Deltaproteobacteria bacterium | reverse complement strand
TCATTGCCACCAATGGCGATGGTCACGAGGGTCTCGCCTGTCAGGTTGTCGGGCAGGCCCGCAATTTGTCCAGGAAGCGCCGCGCTGGTAGACCCAGCCTCGGCCTCACTGATGGAGGTGATGCCAGGGAATATCGTCTTCAGATCTTTGCCGTCAAAAAGCGGATAGAACGCGTCGTCGTTCTCCACCAGCAGGCGACGGTAGGCCCGCGATGACGTCGAGGCGCCTGAGCCGGCGGCCACGGAGTCGCCGAGGTTGATATACAAGGTGAGGTTGGTCGGGTTGATCGCTGGCCCGGCTTGGCCGTCAGCGCGCACGTCGCCAAGAGGCGCGCTGTCCGCCGCGAGGGTGGCGTCGGGCGACTTCGATCCATCCGTGCCGGTTCCGTCGGCGCGTGCAGCGTCGCTGTGGGCAGCGTCGGCGAGCCTCGCGTCCACCGCGGCGTCGTCGCAGCCGAAGCTGCACGTCGCAATAAAGGCCAACAAAAGGAAACGAGCCATGATCCCCTCCCATCTGATGATTCGTTGGCAGCCGTAGCACCATTGTGGATGGAGGGCCAGCGAGGCTCACCTCGCCCCATGCCAGGCTTGCTCCATAGGATCCCTGCGGCACAGATGGCTCACGATGGCACAGTGTGTCACACGCGCTATATGAACGCCTAGCCCAAACCTAAACGTGTAAGGCGCGGATATTGTGGCGTTTGCCTTGAGGGCGGCTCATCCGCCCGCCTTGGTACAACCCATGCAGACCCCATCCCTGAAAAAGGGAGGTCTTAGCATGAAGAACACACGAACCCTGATACTCACCATCCTATCCATCCCCGCTTTGTTCCTGGGCGCATGCATCGACGATAATCGGGACCTATCCATCGGCAGCTGTGACCATGAAGGCCAAACCTACGCCGACCAAGAAATGTTCATGGACGACTGCAATAGCTGCCAGTGCAACCCCGAAGGGACCGTTGGCGTGAGCTGCACAGCGATGGATTGCAAGGACGCCGCCACCACGTGCACCTACAAGAGCCGTGTTTATCAGGACCAAGAGACCTTCATGGATGACTGCAACACTTGTCAGTGCAACCCCGAAGGAACCGTTGGCGTCGCCTGCACGCTCGTAGCCTGCCCACCTCCTCTTGATACTTGCCCCGATTACCAACCCACAGTGGGAGTCGCATGTAATACGGACAAAACGTGTGACTACTTCATTCGGGAATCGTACTGCATGCCCTACTCAGACTACGATATCTATGCGAGGTGCCGCTGTGAGGACGATATTTGGCGCTGCCGACAAGACCTCGAGGATTGCTGGGTCGTCGACTATGGCCCGAATCCCAGGGCCGATGCGGGGGCTCCGAACCGCGTTATGCCTGACGCTCTGGCGCCAGCAGATGCAGGCTTGTAGGTGGTACCGTCATTCCGGCACACGAGTGCATATGACGGAGGCCTACACCAACAACGCCAGCTGAGGCATCTCGCGACCCACCAGCTTCACGCCCTCTTGGCCACCGTTGTCCCTTAGACGTTGCGTCGCCAGGGCGATGGCATCGGTGGACAGATCCGCGCCGACGAACTGACGTCCATGGCGCAGAGCGGCCACACCCGCGGAACCAGAGCCGCAGAAGGGATCGCAGACGATCTCCCCCGGCTCGGTGCTGTTGTTCACCAAGACCTCGATCAGCGGCGCGGGCTTCTCTGTGGGGTAGCCGTTGTGTACACGTTTTTCGCAGAGCACATCGGGCACGCTGAGGTCGTTGAGTTTACGTTTACCCTTCTCGAAGAAGAGGATGAACTCATAGCGACAGCGGTAGTGGTAGCCCATGCCGATGGCGATCTTGTCCCAGACGATGGGCTTCCAGAACTTGAAGCCGCGCGCCTCCGCGAGGGGCACAGCGACGCGCATGGTCTCGTGGTCACAGAACAAGTAGAGGTGGCTGTCGTTGTGCAGCACGCGAAAGAGTTCCGCGAAGAGCTCGTCGAAGCGCGAGTTGGGGAAGATATCGAACCACGCGTTGCTTGAAGCTTTGCTCTGCTTGAGGCGTGTCGTCGTGCCGGTGGCCCTGTGTTTTTCCAAGCTCTCATAGGGCGGGTCCGTCACCACGAGATCAATGGCCCCCGAGGGCACCGATCGCAGCCACTGCACCGCGTCGGCGTGGGTGATGGCGAAGGCTGGCGTGGGTTGTGTTTTAATCATGAAGGCATTCGTTATACCAGTCCTCCCCGTGAAACAAGCGCCCTCACTTGGTGGGCGTGAAGCCGACAGAGAAGGACAACTCAGCGGCCTTGCCGTCATCGGGAGCGGGGAAGCGCCAGCGTTTGACGTGCTCTTTCACGCAAGAGGTGACATCACCGTCGCCAACCGTATCTTTGTCGAACTCGACGCGCGTCACCTTGCCTAGGGCGTTGAGCGTGAGCACCACGGTGATCATGCCGCGGAGGTTTGGGTTGCGTCGAAGCGCGCGTTGGTAGCAGTCCTCTTTCAGCACGCGCAGCCCGCGCTGCACGATGGCGCTGGCGCCGGGGAGGTGCTGCCTATTTGCAGGCGTCTCCAGTTTGAGCTGACATTGCCGGACACGCGCTTGGCAGGTGGAGAGCCTCTCGCTCATCCGCTCTCCCTCGAGGTCTTCATCCACATACACAAAGAAGCCAAAGACTCCGAGGGTGACCACAACAATGGCTGCACCCAACAGGACGGTGGTCGCAAGAGCAGGCTTTTTGGGCGAGCCTGCCCCCACCCTCTCGAGTTGCATCTGAAGCTCGGCCACCTCTGCGCTGGCGGCCCGCGTTTGTGCCTCCGCGGCACGCCGCGACTGCTCCTCGGCCTCGAGCTTTGCTCGGAGGGTTTCCAGGTGCGCTTGCGAGGCCTCTAGATCATCGCGGCGAGGCCTCTAGATCATCGCGGTAGCTCATGGTGTTTCCTTTGGCTTGTCGGTCATACGAGCGCGAACCCCTATCCCTTTCCGTCAAGATTGCATCACAAAGGAAGGTCAGCACTAGGCTGGCCGCTGGACCATTGCCTGAGTACAATAGCTCGATAATCAAGACTCCACAGGAGGGAAGATGCCCTTCAGGTTTAGCGCACGGCTCAAAGGGGCCTCGCTTCTGCTCTTGTCGCTGCTACTAATTTTTCCGTGGGGCTGCGCGCGTTTTGGCTTCGAGCCGGAATCACTAGGGACTCACGACGCAGCCACTTCGGACGCGCCTGTCACAGATCATGTCATTCCAGACGGCAGCGCCCTCGACGCCCTCGCAGCAGACGGGTCCTCTGACGCCATCGCAGCAGACGGGTCCTCTGACGCCATCGTGGGCTCCTTGACTGGGCTCGTGCCCTCGCACGGTGAGCTGGTCCCGCCCTTTTCGCCCGAGACCCAGAGCTACACCGTAGCCGTTGGCATCTGGGTCGAGACTATCAGCTTCCTCAAAGCGTCCAATACTGAGACCGACGACCGTTTTGGTGGGGATGTCTCGCTCTTGGGCAACACCCTGGCGGTGGGCGCCATCTGGGAGGACGGCAGCTCCATGGGCGTGGGTGGCGATGAGGCAGACAACAGCGCGGCGGATGCCACTTGGAGCCAGCGGGCCTATCTCAAGGGGACCCCCACCGCCCCTGGAGACTCCTTTGGCGATAGCCTCTGTTTCTGGGGAGAGAGCCTCGCCGTGGGGGCAAGCGGTGAAGGCGCCGGCGGCGCCGCCTTTGTGATCCGCTGAGCTTGGCGCTCTTGGTCCGACGGCCCCTCCATCACCAGGACTCTGGCGGCCCGATATCTGTCATGGGCTGGCCATAGTTGTACAAGCTCACCGCTGGCTTGCTCATGTCGAGGGGCGCCCGACCTTTGAATAGGGTGGAGCCCTGCTCCAACTTGTTGGTCTTGAGCAGCGCGGCGAGCTGTTCGGAGACGACGTTTGGGTGCCCCGCTGCTCGGCCGTTCAACGCCGCGTAGGCCGTTGGCATCTGACGGGTGGCAGGGATGGCGGCCTCCACGATGCGCTGCAGCGTAGCGAGGGGCACCTCTTGGACACGGCGCGAACCGGTGTAGGAGGTGCCTAGCGTTCCCTGATACCATTGCTCGAAAGATGGGCTCGCCAGCCAGTGGGTGAACGCCTCGCGCGATTTCAGCGGCCCCTTGCGGAGCCATTGGTCAACCTGCTTTTGGGTTTTCGGGGCTACGGTCTTCGGTTTGTTGGGG
>JAFCZD010000734.1 GCA_019314525.1 Deltaproteobacteria bacterium | reverse complement strand
CCACCGGTGGCGTCACGAGGTCTGCATCCCCAGCCTCGAGGATATCTGCGATGCCATCACCGTCGCTGTCGAGATCGAGGTAGTCTGGCATGCCATCACGATCCGAGTCGCGGCTCTCCTGCCTGCCCTCTTGCGCATCGCTGATGGTGTCATCGTCAGCGTCGCCTACGGCTCCCAGAGCTGGCGGAGCGCCGAACAAAACACCACAGAAGAGAGCACCGGCGAGAACCCACAGCGACATCTTCGGCCGCGACCATTTGCGTGTCATTGGGTCTGCCCCTTTCTACGCTTCGCACGTGGTGTCTTCAGCACAACATGAAAACGAACGCGCCGGTCACGCGCCCAAC
This sequence comes from Deltaproteobacteria bacterium, assembly GCA_019314525.1. Taxonomy (GTDB): domain Bacteria; phylum Myxococcota_A; class Polyangia; genus JAFCZD01. Next base: position 2,621 of record JAFCZD010000734.1, on the reverse strand, counting down.
TCTCATCTGTCTTTCCATCACCTAAAGGCCTATGCATGCCTCGTCCTAGGGCGCGCAGCTTCTTCCGGGGAATGCCAAGCCCAGCGAGGTAACGCACCACCGCTCGAGCCCGAACGAAGCTCAGCCATTGATTCAAACGCTCTTTGCCCCGTTGGTCTGTGTGCCCTTCGACATAGACCACCTTGATCCGCCGGTCACCGCGCCGGACCACCCGGGCGATCTTGTGCAAGATGCGCCAGAACCGACGCTCGATCTTCCACTCGTTGGTGGTGAAATAGATCGCCTCCGAGGTCCAGATCACATGCTCCTTGAGCGCCGCCTTGACCTTCACCTGGTCGGGGCAACCGTCCTTATCCTGGTACTTATTGTAGGTCTCAGGCTGGCGGGGGCAGCGGTCTATGCTCGTCGGGATGCGATCGCCATCAGGGTCATCGGGGCAGCCGTCTTTATCTTCGATACCATTTTGGTCCTCGGGCTGGTCGGGACATTTATCCTTGTCATCGAAGATACCATCGCCGTCACGGTCCGCCTCGGGGCAACCATCGGCGTCGGCGATGCCATTGTAGATTTCGGCCTCGTTGGGGCATTTGTCGTCACCGTCGAGGATACGGTCACCGTCGTTATCTGGGTCGGGGCAACCATCCTCGTCCGCATGCCCATCTTGGTCCTCAGGCTGCATTGGGCAACGGTCCCGCGCATCAACGATCCCGTCACCATCGTTGTCAACATCAGGGCAACCATCCTTGTCTTGGTAGCCGTCCTTATCTTCGGCACGGTTGGGGCATTTGTCGTTGCCATCGCGCACACCGTCATTGTCGTTATCCCACTCGGGGCAGCCATCATCGTCAGCATAGCCGTCGCGATCCTCAGCCTTCAGTGGGCAAGCGTCCCGAGCATCAGCGATGCCATCGCCATCAGAGTCCACACCCCCCGGTGTATAATCAACCATCACCATCATGCGCAGCGCCGCCGCGCCATAACCATCCACCAAGCCTGGTCCAGCCGCCAACGTCATCCCGATGTTACCCACGCGATAGCGAGCGCCGACCATGGCCAGCATCGGGCTGGTCTGCGAGGAAGAAAAGGGCGAATCAGCCGCTGTGGCGAGAGTGACCTCTCCCAGCACGGATAACGCCTTCTTGAGGTGGTAGCGCACGCCGACCCCCATGAAGAGCTGGTCATCCACCTGGAGGGAAAAGAGCCGCTCCTCACGCCGAAAACGATACCCTGCGCTGCTATTGAACACCCATCTGCTGCGACGATAAGCCGCAAGAATCGCAGGTTCGAAGGAGACGCCCCCCCCCACAAGGGCACCCTTTGGGGCGGTAGGTACCGAGAACCCGAGGGACGCTGCCAGTGAAAATCCACCCATCGCGTGACCCAAGATCCGCACCTTGGGCATGATACGCAACGCACCAAGGGCTGCAGACTTCACCGCTGGTGCACCCGCCAAAACCTCCCCCTGCTGATAGAACACCACGGGCAGCGCTAGCCCCAACTCCAGACGATTAAAGAGCCCCATACTGAGGGCGACAGTCCCCCCGAAGCGACTGCCCACGCCCTCGGTCTCTTTGCCAAAGGCGTTGTAGAGCAAGGGCTGATAGAGATAGCCAAGCTGCGCCGCAACCCGCGGCATGAGGTGAGCCCCAATCCCAGTGCCCTCGATGGTGAGCAGACCATCAGTGGTCGCCGCCGGATGAAAGGGCTGCAGGTCAAAATCCAGGGTGCCCGGCTGGGCATCTGCGCCGGCCGGCAAAACCCAAATCGCCATCAAGACGACGATCGCAACGCTGCTGATTCGAGTTGCCTTGAGGCGCACACTGGACCCCTTCGAGAGCGATATTAGCATTGCAGACCTCTCACCTCACGCAGAAGTCACAACAGCATAGATCGACGAAACCGGCTGACTCTTTAGACGTCCATGGCCTTTTCTCCTCATGTTCCCCCCCTTGATGTCGATGTCTCTCAAGGAGGGGTCAGGTATATGCGCAGCCATCTTTCCATCCTTGCGACAGTCAGTACGTTACTCTACCTAATTCTTCCCACCTCTGCCCATGCCTACACGCTCTATGATGACGGAGAGGGCCATGTACTCTATTGGCCCACACCCAAGATGGAGGTGGTCATCGACACCAGCGCGCTTGTTGGCGCCCCTGGGGCAGCCGACGAAATAAGAGCGGCTTTCTTTGCATGGAGCAGCGCCGGGTCCCCCTACGCGCCCGTGTTCCGCGAAGCTCGCGTCATTGGTGAATGCGAAGCTCGTGATGGCATCAACGCCGTGCGGTGGATTCAACAAAGCTGGCCCTTCGCTGCCAACATGCCAGGCATGACTGTGATCTGGGCAGAAAAGGGCACGGGGGTGATCCTCGAGGTGGACATCCTCCTCAACGCCGAGCACTACCAGTGGTCTACGTCGAGCCACACCTCGCCGGCTCATGTGGATATTAGAAACGTCCTCACCCACGAGGTGGGTCACTTCACGGGGCTGGGACACTCCACAGACCCTGACGCGACGATGTACACCTTCAGCAACAAGGGCGAACAGAAGAAGCGAACCCTGGAGGACGACGACCTAGCGGGGTTGGCAAGCCTCGCACAGCAGATCGCTCTAGAGGATCCTC
>JAFCZD010000733.1 GCA_019314525.1 Deltaproteobacteria bacterium | reverse complement strand
CCCATCCGCGTATCCTCTGGTGGCGATGGCCCCAAGGTCGAGGTCGTTTCACGGCGAAGCGCCCCGCGCCCCGAGCCCGAAGCAGCAGCCACCCCCGAAAAATAGTTCAGGGGAGCAAGAAAACAAGAGTGAAGCCCTGCCCTGCCTCGAGGGCATTAAATAACGCAACATCCCGTCAGATGGATAGATGAGCGGAGAAATCCCCATGGCTGAGATCAACGCCAAAATGGTCAAAGAGCTGCGCGACCGTACCCTCGCCGGCTTCGCCGATTGTAAAAAAGCCCTCGTGCAGTGCGATGGTGATATGGATAAGGCAGCAGACTTCTTGCGGAAGAAGGGCATCGTCACAGCCCAGAAGAAAGCTGGCCGCACCGCAGCCTCCGGGCTGGTACACTCCTACATCCACCAAGGTGGAAAAATCGGTGTGCTGGTAGAGGTGAACTGCGAGACCGACTTCGTCGCCAAGAACGACGCCTTCATCGCCTTCACCCATGAAGTTGCGATCCAGATCGCCGCGATGAACCCCTCTTACCTTACCCCTGAAGATGTTCCCGAAGAGGTGGTCGCCAAGGAACGTGAGATCCGGATGGCTGCGGCGCGTGAGGGTGGAAAGCCTGAGAAAGTCATCGACAAGATCGTCGATGGTCAGATCAGGAAATGGTACACGGAGATCTGCCTCCTCGAGCAGGCTTACGTCAAAGAAGCAAAGAAGCAGATCAAGGAGCTTGTCACAGAGCTCGTCGCCACCTTGGGTGAAAACTGCAAGGTGCGTCGTTTCGCCCGCTGGGAAGTTGGCGAGGGTATCGAGGTCAAGAAACAAGACTACGCTGAAGAGATCGCGCAACTCGCTGGCGGCAAGTAGCAAGCTCAGTCCTACCTAAAAACGATCTAGAGTAAAGAGTTCACTATGGCCAAACGCGTCTTGCTCAAGCTGAGTGGAGAAGCCTTGGAGGGTGATGGATCCCCCCTTGAGCCCGAAACCCTGTGCCGGGTGGCCAACGAGATCAAGGAAGCGAGCGTCGGCGCTCAAATCGGCGTCGTTATTGGGGGTGGAAACCTCTTTCGCGGCCTCTCGGGGGCTGCAAAGGGGATGGATCGCACTGCTGCCGATACCATGGGCATGCTAGCGACGTTGATGAACTGTATCGCGCTACAAGACGCCCTGCAGCAGGCTGACCAGCCTGCCACCTTGCTCTCAGCGATCCCCGTGCAACAAATCTGCGAGCCCTTCTCCAGGCGCCGCACTCTGGAGCTGCTCAACAAGGGTGAAGTCGTCTTGTTCGCGGGTGGAACCGGCAACCCCTATTTCACAACAGACACGGCAGCTGCACTGCGCGGGCTCGAGATCGACGCCGAGGTGATGCTCAAGGCGACGAAGGTCGACGGTGTCTATGACAAAGACCCCGCGCGGCACCCCGACGCCAAGCGCTTTGACACGATCAGCTACGACGAAGTGCTCGAACGTCAACTGGGCGTGATGGACCTCACGGCGATCACCCTCTGTCGGGACAACAACCTACCGCTGCTCGTCTTCGACATGACGCAGCCCGGCACTATTACCAAAGTCATCTCAGGCCAGGGCCATGCTACATGGGTTGGCCCGCGAAAGAGCTGAGACAACCTCTTCTCTTTTTTTGCGCCTCACACTCCTCTTCTCGTGTAATATCGGCCCCTGCTCGGCGCTCATCAGAGGGCCGCGCCCTAACGCCCGCATTTCACGCTCGAAGGAGGCTGATATGGTCGAAGACGTGTTATCCGAACTCACGGCAAGCATGAAGGGCTCCATGGAGAACCTGGACCGCGAGCTAGCCAAACGCCGCACGGGTCGCGCCAACGTCACCCTCCTCGATGGTATCAAGGTCGACTATTACGGCACCCTCTCACCGCTCAATCAGGTCGCCTCACTGCAGGTCCCGGATCCACGCATGATCACGGTCAAGCCATGGGAGAAGACCTTGGTGCCCATCATTGAGAAGGCGCTTCAGAAGTGTTCCCTCGGCCTCAACCCCTCCTCTGATGGAGAGCTGATCCGACTGCCCATCCCGCCATTGACGGGGGAACGACGCGCTCAGCTCGTCAAGGACGTCAAGGGCGTGGCCGAAGACGCCAAGGTCGCGCTGCGCAATCAGCGACGGGACGCCAACGAAATGCTGAAGGCCCTCGAAAAAGACAAAGAGATCTCTGAGGACGACATGCACCGGGCGCTAAGCAAGGTGCAGGAGACCACTGATGCGTTCGTCAAGCAGGTTGACAGCGTCATCTCCAATAAAGAAAAGGAAATCATGGAGGACTAGCCTCCATGGATTCGTCCTTTTGGCCTCTTTCGTGATACGCTAAGTTGTTGTTGAAGCTGTTGTGTATTGGAAAGATGTATCCCATCGCCGGCCAGCCTCATGGACACCATGACCAATAAGCGCTTTGGCCATTTTGAGCTACTAGAACGTATTGGCAGCGGTGGCATGGCCGACGTGTTCAAAGCTCGCAATGCCACGCCAGGCCATAGCGCACAGCTCCTCGCCCTCAAGGTGATGCACCCTCAGTTCTCGGGTGATAAGCATTGGGTGGAGATGTTCACCAGCGAGGCGAAGCTCACAGGGCGGCTTCATCACCCCAACATCGTTCAAGTGCACGACTTTGGCCATGTCGACCATGTGTACTACCTCTCCATGGAGTATATTGATGGCCATGATCTCGGCTGGTTGATCAAGCGCTCCCTCGAAAGCCAGCTAAAGATCCCCCCAGCCATCACGGCCTATATCATCCTCGAGCTCTGCCTTGCCCTCTCTCACGCGCATCGCTATCGAGACGGGGACGGCAATGTCCTCGTCTCAGAGGCGGGTCACGTCAAATTGGTGGATTTTGGTATCGCAAAAGCGATCCACCGCTCTAGTGATACAACCCACGGCAAGCTCAAGGGAAAATATGCATATATGGCCCCCGAGCAGCTCCAAGGCGACCCTGTGGACCGACGCACAGATATCTTCGCCCTTGGCACGGTCTTCTTCGAGGCGCTGACAGGTCGAGCGCTCTTCCAGCGCAAGAGCATACCCGCCACCATCAAAGCCGTCCTCGATGAGCCGATATTACCGCCCTCAAGCGTCTGTTCCGAGGTCGCACCTCTCGACGAGATCATCCTCAAAGCCTTGGCCCGCGCTCCACGTGACCGCTACAACAGCGCCTTGGAGCTACACGCCCAACTCGCCAACTCCGCCGACAACAGCTGCGGGATCGCCTTACCTCATGAAGTGGCAGGCTGGCTCAGGGGGCTCCGTGCCGGCAGAGCGACCATCCCTCCTCCAGTCGCCTTGGCGAGCAGAGTCGCGACCCTGGACGCTGTGCCTCTGCAGAAGCCAGCGCCTCCGCAAAAGCCAGCTCCAAAGAGCATGATGCCCACCACCGACGCGGTCCCCCTCCAGAAGCCAGCACTCGGGACGGCTTCCTTCACGGATGAGGCGGAACAAACGGAGCAAATGGGCCAGTCGACGGAACATACACAGGTTACGACCCCTGGTCTTCAGGGGATCTCAACCGTTGCCAACAAACGTCGTGTCAAGCGGGAACAAGAGCACGAATGGACCATTGATGAGAGCGAAGGGTTCTTTGCGCCCTCCAACGATCATCGCCTCGACGCGGATCCTGACGCCTTGTTGCGCCGGCTCGCACCTGTTGAAGATCCGTCCCTCAGTGATGACTTCGGTGAAGAAGGTGATGAGCCCACCGCCGTAGGCTTGATCGATGTCGAACCCCTACTCTCCAACCGACATCAGCAGGTCCAGGTAGGCCACAGCGCCGAGATCCCAGCACCACGCTTGGATGATAATGAAGAGTTCTATGCTTTCAACGAGGAAGATCAGCCGACATGTGTTTCGCTGGAGCGCACCACCGCCCTCTTGCAGGATCTCAAGAATCTTCCCAGCGCTGAAGTTGTTATCCCAGATTCCGCGCGGCAGAAGGAGCGGGCCGTTCGCAATGAACGTGCGCGTCTCGCCAGCGACCTAACCCAGGAGGAGGTGGGCGCGAGAGTAGGAGCCAACGACCTGATCGGCGACTTGGGGGACGGGCTAATCCCTCTGGAGACGAGCGATGCCACAGCCGAAAAGCTCGCCCCGCCGCAGGCGGACAACAACAAGAGTGAAGAGGACCTGCTCTCCCTGATAGAGAACGAGAGTGCGAGCTTTGACGAGGACGCTGAAACCGTGCTCAACGTCCAGCCACCCCAAGGGATGGGGTCTGCCCATGCAGCGGCCCCCTTCATTCACCCCACGGCCGCCTTCACCCCCACAGCGCCCGTGGAAGACCAACTGCCCACCACGCAATACGCTCCCATCGAGTCCCAGCCAGACTTCCTTACGCAGAGTCACACCGCTCTGTGGGTGGTGGTGATCCTCCTGCTTCTCGCCAGCGCAGGAACGGTGCTTTTCTATCTCTATTCCTAAACTTCGAGCTCACATATCGTCGCAGGGGCGCCGAAAACGCGCGCCCCGATAAGGCCCAAGGTGTTGATAGATCAACATTCTCGTCGCGGCAGTGTCCACCTTGAGGCTTGTAAGCTCTGTAATCTTGCCTTTCTCGATCCAGGTGATCCTCTTTTTGGCAGCGACTCGCTTGAAGCGCCCAATCTTGCTAGTGAGGACCTCACCGGCTGGATCTGCGACAATATTCGTCAACTTCACCCGCTTCATGCGCCCACGCAGCCCAACATAGAGACGAAAGCCACGTTTGGGGATCAAATGGCGCCTCCTCCAATAACGAGGTTCCATTTGGGAATCGTAAAGACGGTCGACGAAGAAATACCGCCCCTCGTCGTTGCGAGCCAAGAGGTAAGCCGCTCGACGCCAATAGACCCTGTGGAATTGCGCCTTGGCCACCATCTCTTGGCTTTCGACCTCGGATAGGGGCGTCAACCCAGTCTTGCGATCGTCACATGCCATCTCCGATATGCCCTTCTTCCGGCGATAGGTGGCGAAGGCCAAAGGGGGGATGCTGCGTGGATCGTTGGTGGTATATGAAAAGTCACTCTTATTCGCCGAAGATCCACGATAGGGGACCTCGTAAAAGACCTTCCCGTTGCCATAGAAGAGCGGCCTTGGGAGTCGCAGTCCTCGGGGAACGCGACTCCGATCTACCCGAACCAGGTAGTGGTTCTTGCCATCGTGCTCCACCCTGAGATACGGCTTCAGCTTCGAGATATCATAACGTGGCACGGTATCCGCCCATGTCAGAGACGTGAGCAAGAGCATGGAAAGCGCGAAGACCAAGACCCTCATGGTTCCTCCCAAAGTGAAAGAATCGACGTTTCAAAGGTTAACGCGTCCCACCCCCCTTCCGTCAAACCCCTCCATCCCTGTTAGTATGTGAGTACACGACTTGCACCGTGCACCACTCGGTGTATTTTAGACGCTGGTGAGCATGAACCATTCAGAGCTTCCCATTGGAACGGTCCTCGATGGCACTTATGTGCTCACAGGCATCCTTGGTGCCGGGGGCATGGGCACCGTCTATCAAGCCAAACATCAGCGTCTTCCCAAGCAGGTAGCCGTGAAGGTGCTGCATGCCTTTGTGGCCAATGACAGAGACACCTTCACCCGCTTTCGCCGAGAAGCAGAGATCGCGTCTGAGATCGACCACCCCAATATCATCCGCGCCCTGGATTTCAACACTCTCGACGATGGGCGACCGTATTTGGTCTTGGAGTATTTACGCGGCGAGAACCTGCGTGACCACCTCGATGGTGAGGCCTTGCCCCTCGAGAGCGCTCTCTCCATCACCTCAGAGATCGCTTCAGGGTTGGCTGCCGCTCATGCCGGAGGGATCGTGCACCGCGACCTCAAGCCAGAGAATATCTTCCTCAGTCAATCTGAGGGGATGGCCACAGCCCAGGTGAAGATCCTCGATTTTGGCATCTCCAAGCTCTTGGGCACACAATCACTGACCCAAGATGGGATGATGATCGGCACGCCCTACTACATGTCTCCTGAGCAGGCCCAGGGCAAGCCCGTGGACGCGCGCACGGACCAATTTGCGCTGGCTGCGATGGTTTATGAAATGCTGGCTGGGCGACCGCCCTTTTGGGGTGACCAACCCATGCAGGTGCTCTATCAGGTGGTGCATCAAGAGCCCCCACCCCTCCGCCAACTCGCGAACGAGCTCCCCCAGAAGGTCATCGAGACCATCGAGCGCGGCCTGATGAAGAGCCCAGACGAGCGCTTCACCAGCGCCAGCGCCTTCGCTCTCGCGCTCTGGCAAGGAAGCGGGTTGGAGCCACCCCGAGACTCCATGCTGGGCTTGCACCCAGCCAAGAAATCTCAGCTGGCCCTTGATGTTGCGACGGGACCCACGCTCCCTCCCCTCGACGCGCTCACACCCGAACCCTTGGGCAACGCCCCCACGATGCCCTCGCCCCCTGACGCTAGCCCCGCCTTTGCACCCACCCTCGACTCCCAGGGAGCCTTGCCGGTCAACCCTCAGCCCGCGCCCCCTCCGCCTGAACAAATCACCGTCGCGCCGAGCTACCAACGAAGCCCAAAGATCGCTTTCATGGGTCTAGCCTTGCTCGTGGTAGGAGGCATAGCTCTCGGCGTCTCTCTCTCGATCAAGGGGCGGGATGTGAACACAGCCACCACACCCAAGCTCGCCAGCCCTAGGGCTGCAGAACTCAAAGACCCCAAGATCGAAAGACGAGGGCCCAGCGTTGATGCAACCACAGCTGGGGCTGACACGCGGCAGGCACAGCTGGACAGCGGCTTGACCATCGCCAGCAAAGCCCAGCGCAGCAAGCGAACACCAGCTGCCAAGAAGCCAGCGAAGGCACCGCGCCGCGTGATCACCTTCACCACAGAACAGCGGCAACTCAAAGCACGCGTCTGGAGGCTCTACAAGCAGCGCCGCTACCACGCCGCGGGGTCGCTGCTGCGCGTGCTTGACGGCAAGTTGAAGCCGTCGCAGCGCTGGATCAGCGACAAGCTCTACACGATTATCTTCTGCGGGAATGAAGACCTGCAGAACGCTAAGAGCTCCTTCGCTCGCTTGCCCAAACATGCACGTGGCGAAGCCCTCAGGCTTTGCAAGAAACACGGCAACATGGATCCGCGTTAGCGCTGATCATCTGGGGGAGGCCACGAGGATGCCAATGTATCCTCGAGTTCCCCCACCAGATGGTCGCGAGCAGCCCCAACCAAACGCACCTGCACTAACCGGTTTTCCAAGTCCATCGCGGCCGGGGCTGTGAGCTTGCAGCGCAGATAGTTGTCTGTGAGACCACTCCAGCGACGCTGACCCTTGGCGAGTTCAATGTCATCTCCCTCGCAGAGCACCTCACGGCTCGACCCCACGTAGCGCTCCAAGCAGGCGCTCTTCATCTCTCCTGCGAGGCGGTGTAGCTCACGGCTGCGCTCACGCTTGACCTCAGAAGATACGGCTCCCCCCATCCTCGCGGCGGCTGTGCCATGCCGAGGGGAGTAGCTGAAGATATGAATATGGGCGAACTGCATCTCCTCACACAACGCTAGGGTCGCACGCCAATCATCCTCGCTCTCGCCGGGAAAACCAACGATTACGTCGGTGGTGAGGGTCAAGTCGGGGATCGCCTCATGTGCTGCGGCGACAAGCTGAGCATACTCTGCGCTATCGCAGCGGCGCGCCATGCGCCGCAATACGGCGTCGGAGCCGCTCTGTAGCGGAAGATGTAGGTGCCGCCCAAGGCGGGGATCTTTCCAGCGAGCAAAAAGCCGCAGGTCGACGTCCCAGGGCTCCAGAGACGAAATCCTCACACGCGGGATCTTCGTCCCCTCCAATACGCCATCGACCAATTCTGTCAAGCTGGAGCC
>JAFCZD010000203.1 GCA_019314525.1 Deltaproteobacteria bacterium | reverse complement strand
GCGCCGCCACAAGATGAACATCTCCGCTGCCGCCCGCGAAGCACAGATCGATCGCAAGCACCTGCGGGAGTTGATCCGAAAATACGAGATCGACGAGCGCTAGTGCTCTGTCTCATAAACATTGAGCCGACTCTAGCCAAGACACTCTGTTTCATTTGGCACCACCTCCGCGGCGCAAGAGTGTTGCGACTTATAAGAGGCGCTGGTCAGCGGCGCCGGCGCCGTTTGCGGCGCGGGTAGAAGTCAGCGGCGCCGGCGCCGTTTGCGGCGCGGGTAGAAGCGCATGACTTTTCGTTTGCCATACCTCACCCGCACTTTTCGCTCTTCGAGTTTTCCTTTCCTGAACGAAAATAGCCCAACAGTGTACTGACCGGGCCTGAGGAAATAGCCAACCTTGGGGCAGGAGTATCCAGAATCCTTGCCGTTAAGAAAAATGCGCCGACGGTCACGGTAGTGGCAAATCACACGCAGAATGCCATGCTTGCCCACATAGCGTGGATAGGAAGCCTTCTTCAGTGAGATCTGGATGCGTGGCTGATCGGGGTCAGCCACGAAGCGCTTGAAGGCGACCTCATAGCCCGAACGCACCAAACCCAGGACGATCTTGCGTCGACCACGGGTGGTGAACCTCAGGGGTGTGAATCCCCGTTTTCGTCCATTGATATAGACCCGAGCACGTGGTGTAGACACCACACTCAAGCGCATCCGCGCACGCCGAATAGGCTTCTTGGGTGGGATGACATCAGCGACATTGGGGGACTTGGCCGCAGCGTCGGCGATCTTGGCCGCAGCGTCGGCGATCTTGGCCGCAGCGTCGGCGGGCTTGGCCGCAGCGTCGGCGGTCTTGGTCGCAGCGTTGGCGGTCTTGGTCGCAGCGTCGGCGGTCTTGGTCGCAGCGTCGGCGGTCTTGGCCACGGTGTCCGCAGGGCGACTGTCTTGCGATAACTCTGGCTGTGGCGAGGTGGCGGATGGACGACGCACCAACTTGTGCACCAAGAGCCCAACCGCGAAGAGGAAGACAATGATCGAAGCACCAAGCACCAAATGTGGCCACGTCAAACGTACGCCCTGCTTTGGCTGCAACGCGTGATCGTAGCCCAGCACCGATCCTTCGTCCGTCTTGTAGCTTGGTAGAGGCACCAGCGGCTCGCCGTCAGTGCTCGCCGTCATGCCTGCTTGATAGGTTGGCAAGAACGCAGAATCGACGCTCTGGTGCTCCTCTAGTCCTGGGGGCGGATGCAAGGGAGGAGGGGGCGTACCAGACTGAATGAAGCTCGAGTGCTCCTCCTCCGTTACCTCAAGCCGCTGCAGCTCAGGTGCTTCACTCACCTGAGGCAAGGGCCCTGTGAGCACAGGTCGCCCCTTGGCATCCAGTGGAAGCTCTCCAGGAGCACCTTCTTCCTGAACGGGGGGAGCTGACCAACCGAGGCGCGTGCGCGGCCGACGGGTATCCTGTGCGCTCACCACAGAGAGCGCCTTGGCGAGCACCCCGCTCAACGCAAGGGGTGATGGGCTAGACTCCGAGGGGCGTGGGATCGTTGCTTCGGTGGAATCCCCCGCGATGATCGGCCCGCTACAATCCAAGGCATCGGCCGCAGCGAGGATGGCGGCTTCCTCCACCACGAGTTCCCGTTCCCGCTCAAGGGGCGGCTCCTGCTCAACCGCCGTCTCCTGCTCGACGGCCGTCTCCTCATCGTCGATGTTCCCGTCCCCCGCTTCGAGGGCCCCAAGGGGCATGGGCACGGCACCTATGCCAAGCTCTGGGATAACAGAGACTATGGTTGGGACATCATCGTCATCGGCACCAATGGCATCGGAGAAGAGCTCAGACGTGCTGTCAAAGGGGTTTGATTGCACCTCAGTAGTGGCCTCCCACTCATCGTCCACGACGAAGCTCTTCTTCACCTCCCCAGAGACTGCTGTCGTCGCCTCGGAGCTGTCCGTCTCTCCGCTCTCCAGACCCGTGTCATCCGTGTCCCCCAAACCAGGCGATGAAGCCCGGTCGTCACGGAAAAGCGGCATCCCCTCTGGCAGCTCATTCACCGCCGTAGGCTCATCATCCAAGGAGAGCCCGATCTCGCCTTCAGGGATCGAAGGACTTTCAGGGATGGCGACGTGGGTTGGCTCGTCATCCACTGAGATACTCAGCCCTCCCCCCACCCCTTGCTCTCGTGTCACTCCTTGCTCTCGTAAACCAATCTCACCCAACAACACCAAAAGCTTGCGCTGGATCCGCGGCGCTGAGGCACCTGGCAATGTGGTGGCCAAGCGAGAAGCAAGGAGCCGAGCATCGCCTATACGCCGCTCTGGATCCACGTCGAGACAGCCACGCAGCAGTGAACGGAAGGCCAAGGGAACCTGTTCGAACACACCGAGGGGCTTGCCCCTTTGAGCCGCGTTGATGGCTTCAGCTGGGTCACAACCCTCGAAGAGACCATGCCCCGTCAAGAGTTGGTAGAGCAACGCCCCAACGCAGAAGACGTCCGAGCTCGTACTCTCCAGCTCAACACCGGAAAAATGCTCAGGGGTGAAAAACGCGGTGCTCCCTCCCCTCGCAAAAAATGCATGAACCTTGGGGCTCCAAGCGCAAAAATCTCTCACCAGAACAAGCCCATCCCAATCGATGATCACATTGGAGGGCCAAAGCCCACCGTGAATCATCGGCTGGCGCTGCCCACCCCGAGTGAAATGATGCGCGTAGGCCATGGCTTCGCAAAGCTGGGCGATGATGTGCACCACCACAATGGGCGACATCGCCCCACGATAGTGCATATGCTGGAAAAGCATCGTGAGATCGATCCCCTCAATATATGGGGAGATTACAAAAGTCCCTGTGGGACCTTCGACGATCTCAAGTGGTGCAACGATCTGCCGGTGCTTCAGCTCTTGACTCCGGCGAATGCCGCTGAGGAGCAGCTCCGTGATGGCAGAGTCTTCACGAATCGCGTTGTGAAGACGTTTAGCGACAAATGACTGCTCTTCTTCGCCCCTATGCGCAAGGTAGGCGACCCCCATCTCGCTTTGACCGAGGCTCTTGACGCACTGGTAGCGCCCAATATCGAAAGGCGGGCTTGGTGAGCTTGGCGCACTTGCCATGAGACCTGGCATGTTACCATAGGCCCCCCTTCTCTTGCGCATTTCAGCATCAAGGTTTGTCCCAATGCGAGCTGATGATATGCTCTTGCCTTATCATGACGAGCCACACCTCGATATTGAGTGTGATAGATGATTCACACCTCTTCCGCTCCCTCGACCCTGTTGGGCGCGAGAAGCTGCTGGACGCCGCCTCGGTTGTGCACTTCGGCGGGGGAAGGGTCATCGTCCGTGAGGGGGATCTCGGCTGCGCACTCTTCCTGGTCAAAGAGGGAAGAGTCCGCATCACGATGATGATCGACGGGGAGATTATCGAGTTAGCACGGCTGGGCCGAGGGGGCTGTTTCGGTGAAGTCGCCGTGCTCTCCCAAAAACCACGCACGGCGACAGTGGTCGCCGATGAAGATTGCACCCTCCTGCGCTTCTCTCGTGAGGCCGTCGAGGATGTTCTGAATGAATACCCCAAGGTAATGCAATTACTAGAGTCTCTTGTGCAAGGGAGAGCCCGAGATACCATCGAAAAGATCATGGGCTAGGAAGGCTGTTGATAAGGAGCACCTCTAAGATCACCGTCGTGCTGCTTGGTTGGTAATCTGCCCCAAGCGGCGGGATCAAATTGACTTCTCTTGTCATATCTCTTTAAGATAGCAAGAGGTTAAAACTAAAAACCACTGGGGCCAAGAGCACCGTGAGTGACCGACTAACCGGACACGCGCTTCGGTTTATCTCGGGGAAGTACCAGGGCGGGGAATTCCCTCTGAGACCGAGCGCCGAGCTGATTATTGGAAGATCCAGCGACCTAGACATGGTCTTGGTCGAGGATATGGTGTCGCGTAAGCACGCCAAGATCTCGACTGACAACGACCAGATTGTCATTCAGGACCTGGGATCTACCAACGGAACCTTCGTCAATGGCGAAAAGGTGAAGCGGGTACGTTTGCGCGAAGGCGATCGCATCCTCATTGGTACGAGCATCATCAAGCTCGTCACCACAGACGGTGAGACCGCGGCCGCAGCAGTGCCGGGAGAGTTCCCAAGCACCGCCGCGCCACCTCCACCGACCTCGCCTAAACGCACAGTCTCCGGTGCCCGCTCCATGGCAGGCACCATTGACGAGATCCCGCTGCCAGACCTGATGCAGCTCTTGTCCACAAGTAAGAAGAGCGGTGTGCTTGAGGTCCAAACCGAGGAGAAATTCGGCCGCATCTATATGCGTAAGGGCCAGGTCTATTACGCATCGATCAACGACAGCTTCGACATCAGCCCCTTCAAGGCAGTGCTACGAATCCTCACTTGGGAGAGCGGCACCTTTGAGCTTCAACCTCCTGATGACAAAGAGTTCATGGATGAACTCAAGGAGTCAACAGAGGGTCTGCTGATGGAGGCCATGCGCCAGCTAGATGAGATCCGGCGTATTGAGGACGAGCTGCCGCCACGCGATTCACAGCTGCAGATCGTCAAGCCCCTTGAGACACCCCTCCGTGAACTCAAACCGGAGCAACTGGATCTACTGCAGACGGTGCTCAACCACGAAAGCACTCAGGCGGTGATCGACCACCACGCCAAATCAGACCTCGAGACCTACGAAGCCATCCTCGAGTTGATCAAAGCGAACGTGCTGATCGCCAGCTGAGCTGATCGCTGACCTGATTCCAACTACTTCTGGGGAACGTCTAGGACCAAACTCTCTTTGGCAGCCACGAGATCCACCGAAGCGCCACCTGGCGAGGAATCAAGCACCTCGCGGCAGCGCTCGACGAGAGCATCTACCTGCTCATCAGTGTAGTCCTGATCATAGTGAATCGGGACCAAACACCTCACACCACATTGCGCAGCCACGGATGCCGCGATCTCGGCGGAGGCATATCCCCGACTGATCCGCGTTGCACGATCTTCGGATGTGTAGGTCGTGTCATGGATCAATAGGTCAGCTCCCTGGTAGAAGCTGCGCAGACTTGGCTCGAGAGCATCAGCTTCGTAGCCAGCGTCAGGCACAAAAACTACGCGGGTGTCACCCTCTTCGATCTTTAGCGCCAGAGACTCCATGGTGCCGTGGGGCACAGAATGAGCGCAGACCTTGAGCGCTCCCACCGAGACCCCCTCATCAGCCATGAGACTGCGAAGCTCGATGTTGGCGCCGAGGTTGCCCAGGCTCTGGATCGGCATGAAATGTGGGTTCATCTGCCCCTCGAGGATGCTCTCCAACATCTGGGGGGAGCTGTTGGGGCCAAAGACTTGAATGTGGTTTCCTGGCACATAGACTGGGACAAAGAAGGGAAAGCCCTGAATGTGATCCCAATGGGCGTGGGTCAAAAAGAGGCTCGCCTCTCCTTCGCCCCGGCCGAAGGCCCCCGCCATCAGCCGCTTGCCAAGCTCGATCACCCCAGTGCCAGCATCGAGCACCAAGAGTTCTCCTGCCTCGCCCTCCACGGTGACGCACATCGTATTGCCACCATAGCGATTGAATTCGGCACCTGGTGAGGGGATGCATCCCCGTACGCCATAGAAGGAGACCTTCATCCTTCCACCACCTCCACGCCGCTCCCTGTGCAACGCAGCGCCATACCCTCGCGAGCAGCCATCACCTCGATGTGGGCCTTGTCGGCCACGCGACGCACGATGGCCGCCTGGGCTTCATCGCTGCGCCCTGGGTGATGATGAAAGAGCGCCAACGCGCGCCCGCCCGCCTCCTGCACGATGTCCAACGCGTGCTCCGGCGTGCTATGTCCCCAGTGGGGGCTCCGCCGATACTCCTCCATTTCGAACATGGTGTCGTAGATCACCAGATCAGCGTCCTGACAAAGCGCCACCACCCCTGCGCGCATCGCCTTCAAGGTAGAGGCGTCGTCTGAGCTTGGGGCCTGGTCGGGATCGGGGCCGTCCTTCACGAATTCGTAGCCAAGGACGATGCGATCGAAGGGAGCGGTATCTGAGACATAGGCCAAAGAGAGCCCTTCGGGAGTCTCAATGCGATAACCCACCGCGACGTAGGGGTGGTTGAGACGCGCACAGCTTACACGCGCCGCACCTTCATTGACGTCAAAACGTGCGCCCTCCACCAACTCTCGGTAGCTGACCTCCGCATCGACCTCGGCGAGCCCCACGGGAAAGTAGGGGTCCTGAGTTTGGTTGGAGAAGATGTGGCTCAGATGCACATCCCGCTGCTGCCCGTAGATCACCACACGGTTGCCTTGTTGATAGAGGGGCGCGAAGAAAGGCAAGCCTTGGATATGATCCCAATGGGTGTGGCTGATGAGCAGATGGCAGACGCCTTGGCCGAGCGCAAAGGGTGGCTCTTTCACCAGCTCGCGACCAAGCTTGCGCAACCCAGTGCCTGCATCAAGCACGAGCAAGAGATCGTCGCGTGGTCGAACCTCCACGCAGGCCGTCTGCCCACCAAGGCCATTGGTGGCCGGCCCCGGCACCGGGTAGGAGCCTCTTACCCCCCAAAAACGGACCAGCATTGTGTTACCTTAGCACGGTGTGGAGATCGGTCAAATTCTCCATGAGGACAACAGCTTCCGTGAGACGCCGCGTCATTGCTGCTGCCTCAACTTCGCAAACAACTCACGCACATCGGGGTTCATAGGACGAAGGGACGCTGCAGCCGTCGCATGCTCCCGAACTCTCGCTAAGAGCTGCTCTTTGGACTCTCCAGCTCTGGAGTTGCTGCGAGCAGCAGCCTGGTGCAGCAAGATCTCTCCCAACCTCAGGTGGGCCTCAAAATCGCGCGAGTTGTCTGCGAGGACCCGCTCGTAGCGGTGGCGAGCGGCCTCCCAGGCGCCTGTGGCAATATAGGCACGCCCTGCCAAGCGCCACGCGCTCGCCCCCGTGCTCATGGCGGCGAGGCGATCAAAGACCTTGGCCGCCGCCTTCTGCCGCTTACCCTGCATGAGCAACCCGCCAAGGCGAGAGAGCGCGCGTGTCAAAAAGGGATCTCGCTCAAGAGCTGCGCGATAGCTTGCCTCCGCTTCTGAGCGCCGTCCGCGCGACTCATAGATCAACCCGAGATAGAAGGCGTTGGCTCCATCGAGGGGGGAGAGCTCCTTGGCGCGGCGAAAGGCAACCACAGCTTCGGCCACCTCTTCTTGGGCCAGCAAAGCCACCCCCAGCAGCGAATGGGCATATCCCAGCTCTGGGTAGTCGAGGGTCAACGCCTTGAGCAACGCCAGCGCCGCAGCGTTTCTGTTGGCATCCAAAGCAACCTTGGCGCGCTTCAGCTCGCGCGTGGCCTTTGCCGGCGCACGGCGAGCTCGACGTGCAAGTCGGGCAGCGAGCGAGTGCCCTTGCTGCACATCTGCTGGGAGCAGCTCACTCATGGCCGCCTTTCGCAGCTTCTGCTGGGCCTGCTGCGTCTCACCAAGGTCTAGCAACGCATGCCCCCCGGCCAGGATGCAACGCGCTGAGGGCTGGAGCGTCTCACAACGACGCAGCAACTCCAGGGCTGCTTTGGGGCGGTTATCTGTGAGCAGCACCAGCGCTTGACGATAGAGGATCTCCCCCTGCCGCGGCCAGAGGCGCGACGCCTGCTGCAAGAGCTGCAGCGCCTGGTCCACGCGCGAGGGGTCTTGGGCCAGCTGGGCAAGAGCGCGCGCGTAGAGTGTAGGAGCGTCCACAGGACGTGCAGCGAGCGTGGCATCCACGTCGCGCAAGCGCCCGCGGCGCCGGGCGGCCTCGAGCCAACAGCGCAAGGCAGCGAGCTGGGTGTCGCGGGATCCAGATTGTTGACTAACCTTCCCACACACCCTGCTGGCGCGGCTCAGCTCTCCAACGCGCAGAGCGTCGCGCCCCACGAGCAGCGTGGCTTTTTCGGCGCAGCCCGTCCATGAGCTGCTGAGCACCACACAAAGGAAGAGAGCTGCTCCACACCTCATGGTCGCCTCATGGTCGCCTCATGGTCGCCTCATGGTCGCCTCAAAAAAGCTTCTTCGAGTCGAGCAAGAGTGTCACCGGGCCATTATTACAGAGTTCCACATCCATCATCGCCTGGAAACGCCCTGTGGCGACCTGATGGCCTGCCTCGCGGGAGCGGGCGACAAAACGCTCTACCAGCGCTGCGGCGCGTTTGGGCTCCAGTGCCTGGATGAAAGACGGCCGGCGCCCCTTACGACAATCACCAAAGAGGGTGAACTGGCTCACCACCAGCATCTCGCCGTCCACATCTGCCAGCGAGAGGTTCATCAGACCGGCGGGATCTTCAAAGACACGCAGGCCACAGACCTTACGTGCCAAGGCATCGACGTCGGCCTCGTCATCCTCACGTCCGGCACCGAGCAGCACCGCGAAGCCAAGCCCGATCTCCCCCACCACCTCACCATCGACCTTCACTCGGGCGTAGCTGACTCGCTGCACCACGGCCCGCATCAGGGCGTACCCCCGATGCGCATCTCCGCGCTCAAGCGCTTGGTGATGGCAAAATAGTCGTCGCGCGGGTAAGGCCGGTTGAGGATATGAAACTCCTGACGGACGAGCCCCACGCAACCGAAGCAATAGGTGCAATCGGCGCAAGAGACGCACTTGACCAGGTAGGCGCCAGAGATGCAGCTCTCACTGTCGAGACAATAGGCGCAGCTATGACACTGCTGACAACGAGCGGAGTGGCTGCAGTGGGTGCAATTCGTACATTGATGCGAGTGGGTGCAACGATAGCATTGCTCGCAGCCGACGCAGAACATACAGGCTGCGCAAAGCTGACACTCTTCACAGCGATAAGAGCCGGGGTTGGACTGCGTCTCGCGGTGTGAGCGCTGCAGGCGCTCGTGCTCCCGCTCAAACTCCCTAAGGTCGATCATGGTTGGGTTGCTCCTGCTGAGTGGCGTTCAGGGACGCTGAGCACAGAACTTGAAGACCCGCCTCTCCACACGCGTGGGATCGATCACCGCCTCAGCACCCAGGGTGCCCGTGGTACGGCACTCATAGCCATCGCGGCAATCCCCACCATCGTCACACCTCGCCATGCAGAAGCGGCTCTCGAGGGAGCGTTGGGCGCAAAATCCGCTGGAGAGGCAGAATTCGTCGGGCAAGCAGTCGTCGGTGGCTGGCAAAGCGGGGTCCACAGCATCTTCGGTCTCGGGAGTGCACGTCCGCTCGAGAAACTCCGTGGGGTAGAAGGAGATGCAGTGGGCTTCTTCGGGGCAGCTGTCTGGGGTGCAACCCTGGACCGTGCAATAGCCGCCCTTTTGCGCCGTGTCGCAGATGCGGTCGCCGGTGGCCGAGCACTCGATATTGGTGGTGCACTCATCGCCCACGACGGGGCTGCAGCCAGTGAGAGGTACGCCCAGCATGAAGGCCAGGCCCAGCGCGCTAAAGAGTTGAAATCTTACGAGGCATTCCATAATTGACGCATCCTAGTACAGGGGAGCTTCTCAGGCTAGCGGGGA
>JAFCZD010000732.1 GCA_019314525.1 Deltaproteobacteria bacterium | reverse complement strand
AGGAGCAGCGCGCAGGTGGCGTGGAGAACGAGGTTGTGCAGGTGGTAGCCAAGGGTTAGGTCGCCCCACAGGGCATGGTCGACCATGAAGCTGAGAGTGCGCAGAGGTCGTGTTGTGCAGACGTCGCTGGCGCCAAAGCGGAAAAGCTGCGGGATCTTGTCAAAGCCCCGATGGCAGTCGTTTTCCACCAGGGTGGGGATGTCATCGAAGACGAACTCCCCCTGAAAGAGGCCCAGGGTGGTGCGTTTGGTGGGCCAGGAAGGCTCAGCCATGGCCAGGTGTTTGTTCCTTGGGTGGATCGATCAACAAGAAGAGGTCAAGGGAGACGAAGGGGATGCGGCTGTCACGCTGCGCGTCTCTTAGACGCTGGTGGGTTTTCTTTAGTTGCGCTGCGATGCCCTTGCCCTGCATATGTCGCAGCTTGGCTGCGATCTGTCGTCGAGCCGCGGGGTCTTGGGTGATCAGGTAGATCTCTTGGAGGTGATGGATGGCCATCTGTAGTTCTCCGCCCTTGCTGTAGAGTTGAGCCGCCAGCGTCGCCAGCCAGGGCCGGTCGGCGCCCAGAAGAATCGCCCGGCGCAGCCAGTGGGCACCACGCAGCCTCCAACGCTTTTTCTGGGCCACATCGCGTGTCTTCAATTCGTTGGCGTAGAGCATGCCGATCTTTAGCGGGTAGGTGTGCTTTTCTGGGAAGTGTTTGTGGCCTGCTTCGAGCACCGCGATGGCCTGCAGGACCGTCTCGTTGCTCCCCGCGTCAATGCTCAGCATGGAGGCGCCATAGCGGTAAACCGCGGCAAAATAGGGGTCGAGGGCCAGGATGACCTGCAGGTAACGATGCAGGTTTCTGAGGTCACGATCCGTGTGGATATGGGTGGCAAAGTAGTTGATGGTACGCACCCAGAGTAGGTCGGCGGCGAACTCATTGTAGCCAAAGGACAACGCCTGCACCACATGGCTTGGGGGCAAATAGTAGCGCTCTCCCGTGGTGCTGCGCCCTTTCAGGCTGCGCCGCTGAAGGTCGTTGCTCGTCAAGAGCAGCAAGGGCACAAGGGCTGCGCCCGTAGTTTGGGAGAGATGGGTTCTTTCACATTGTCGAGTTTAAACGAAGAGGGTGGCTTGGGAAAAGAAGCCATCGTCAAGAAAAGGTGATGGGGGAGGAAAGGTGATGAGGGAGGAAAGGTGATGGGGAGGAGAAAGGAAGAGGGCAGGAAGGCTAGTCTAGCTAGACACTACTCGATTTCGTTGGTGACGATTGGGCCCTTGCCGCGCACACCATACTCACTGTCGATGGAGCCCAGCAGACGATACGTGGAATACACGGTGTCGCAGTCAAGGTCGCCGACGGCGTCAGCTGTGAACGTTGAGGTTTTGTTGTCCCCTGCGCTCTGCCAGTTCCACTGAAAATAATGGGGCTCGGTCATCTGAAACTGAATGTCTCGCCAACCGTCGACATTCCAAGCAGTCGCGTTTGGTGGACATTTCGGCCCAGTGCCAGCGCAGCACAGGGTGCTCGGTGTAAGGCTGGCGGTTACGGGGAACTGCTTGGCCAGCAGATCACCCACGCTGCTGTAGTGGTCAGCCTGGAAGTACGACTTCGCACCAGCTTTGACCTTGTCCAGACCCTCAGTGGCCTCAACAGTTTTCGCCTTGCGCAGGTACTTGACGAAAGCAGGGATGGCAACCGCTGCCAAGATGCCGATGATCGCGACAACGATCATTAGCTCGATGAGGGTAAAACCCCCGGCCTTGTTCTTGCGGAACCTGGCGTTCATGAATCCTCCTTCTGTTGGCCCCTCGGCCACTCTAACGTTCATCTCGGGAGCAATTTCCCGCATCGTTCTGTTTTGTAATCTAACTTTCACAACAAAAGCTCATTGTACGGTGAGCCTTCTCTAAGCAACTCTCCTGCCAACCTATTCGCCTGAGACGGAAACCTCTCCGGTTGTGTGGTTCCAGCAACTTGAAGATTCCACGTTCATGCAAAGTTAACCCGTATTCCGTCAGGGTGACAAAATTTGTCACCCTGAACGACAAAGTGCGTCTCTTGCTCCTTCATTGGCTTTGACCAGAGAGCAACGCGCGGCAGTGATTGTTTGAGCGGGGCTAGTTTAACGACTTTTCGGTGTCCGCGTCGACACCATATTTTGCCATTCGGTAACGAAGAGAGCGCTGGCTGAGGCCAAGCAGACGGGCTGCCTTGATCCGGTTGCCTCCACTGCGCTCGAGTGCCAGGCGCACCAGTCGCGTTTCCATTTCCACCACATGTCGGTCGAGGTCGAGGCCGGCCTCGGGGAGCTCTGGGGAGGCGTCGCCGGTGAAGGGCCGCTCTTGCAGCTCAGGCAGCATCTCGCTGTCAATGATCGTGCCCTGGCTGAGGGTCACAGCCCGTTCGATCATATTCTCGAGTTCTCGGACGTTGCCTGGAAAGTGGTAATTACAGAGGCGCGCCAGGGTGTCGGGGTCAAAACCGGTGACAGGGCGCCCTGTCTGAGCCGCATAGCGAGCCACGAAGTGTGTGGCTAGCAAGGGCACGTCCTCTCGCCTTTCTCTCAGGGGCGGCACTGCGAGGGGGATCACATTGAGTCGGTAGAAGAGGTCTTGTCGGAAGCTCCCGTTTTTTACCTCAGCGTCAAGGTCACGGTTGGTCGCAGCGACAACTCGTACATCGATAGAGATCTCGCGTTCACCGCCCACAGGGAGGATCTTGCGCTCTTGTAGGGCTCGGAGCAGCTTCACCTGTAGGGGTAACCCAAGCTCCGCCAGTTCATCGAGGAAGAGCGTGCCTCCATCTGCAGCACGAAAGAGTCCGAGCTTGTCAGCCACAGCGCCGGTGAAAGCCCCACGGACATGACCGAAGAGCTCACTCTCCATTAAGGCGTCAGGGATGGCGCCGCAGTTGAGGGGGATGAAGGGCATGTGTGCGCGTCCGCCGGTGGTATGGATCGCGCGGGCGACGAGCTCCTTGCCCGTGCCCGATTCTCCGCTGATCAGCACGCTGGTCGGGGTATCCGCCACTCGCCTTACAATATCGAAGACTTGCTGCATGGGGCCAGAGCGGCCGATGATGTCGTCCAGGACGAATGTATCGCTCAGCTGGCGTCGTAACACGGCGTTGTGGCGCACGAGTTGCCGCTTTTCCAAAGCGCGCTCTAACGTGGAGAGCAGCTCATCGACCTTGAAGGGCTTGGTGACGTAATCATAGGCGCCCTGCTTCATCGCCTTGATGGCCGTCTCAGCGCTGGCGAAGGCGGTCATCATCACGACTTCGAGGTCAGCATCCTTCTCCTTGGCTTTTTCGAGCACCTTGAGTCCGCTCACCTTGGGCATGCGTAGGTCTGTGAGTACCAGATCGAAGGTGTCGCTCTCCAGCAGAGCCAAAGCTGCGGTACCATCGGGGGCGAGGGTCGCTTCACAGCCCTCGCGCTTGAGCAGTATTTCCAGGAATTCCCGCATGGAGGCCTCATCGTCCGCCACGAGGATACGTTTGCCCTTCAGCATGACACGAGTATCTCTGGGGTGGCCAGACAGGTCAACGATAGACAAATCAGGTCGCCATGATGAGCTCAGCGGAGGTGGGTCTTGGCCCACGCTTGGATGGCTGCCCGATGCGCGGGGAAGCGCTGCCCGTGATCCTGCACAACCTGTCGAGCCTCGGCCGGCCGAGCGGAGCGCCACAAAAGCAGAGCCAAGGCTTGCACTGAAGAGAGCGTGTCGCGGGGCGCCTTGGTGGCGTGGCGAAAGAACGCTTCGGCTGCCCGTGGGTCTCCCTTGATCAGGGCAACTTTGCCGAGGCCATGCAGCGCCATAGTGTGGCCGGGGACGTTTCGCAGGGCGGTCTCGAAGGCCCTCTTGGCCGAGGCTACGCTGGTTTGGCGCACGCTCCATGGGGTGGCAGCCGTATTGGAGCGGTGAATCGCCAGCAGGCCAAGGTTGGTCCAGGTGGTGGCGTGATGGGGAGCATGCTTCAAAGACCGCCGCAGCAGCGTCTCAGCCAGGGAGAAGTGCCCCTGTTCCATCGCCATCGCCCCCAG
>JAFCZD010000202.1 GCA_019314525.1 Deltaproteobacteria bacterium | reverse complement strand
AGGGCGAAGGCTTGTTCACGGGCCGCGAGGGTCTTTTCTCGTCGTGCCACATCGGTTTCCCGGTGAGCGAGGGTTCTTTCGCGGGAGGCGAGGCTATGCTCTCGCCGAGCTACCAGGAGCGCTTTGACGTGAGCCCCGCTCGCTCTGGCCTGACTCACCAGGCTCCCCTTGCGCTCCACCACAGAGTCAAGTCTCTTGTTGAGCTGTATCTCCTGCCGCACCAAGCGCTGCTCCAGCTTGACCAGCATCGACTCCTCATCTTCGATCTTCTTCCGTGCTGAGGGGTCTTCCTCCGAGAGCTTCCGGGTGAGCAGGGTGGCGCGCTTATCCTGCAGGCGCACCCGCTCCCGTTGTAGCTTGCCGCGGTTTGCCAGCAGCGAGTGCTCCTCTGCGGCTAGCTTGCGATCGGCGGCCACGACCTTCACGGCCTCGTCATTGCGTACATCCGTCTTGTTCTCATCACAGCCCGCAACAAAGAACGGGAGCAACATCAGCACCGCGAGGGAGTGGGGAGGCGACATAGGGTGACCTGTATCTTCCCCTGGTGGCGTGAGCGCCTTGGGCGCCCGCCACCAGCCTGTATAAGCCATGGATTTGCACATGATCGTCAGATGATATCATGTGAAGGTTGGTTCTCGCGAGAGGGTTGCACCTTCAAGGCACCGAAGCCGCGTGTTATCGTGAATGACCATGGGAGAGCCCCTCGAGATGAGCCGCGCGTGTGACCTCAGCCAGGCGCTGGCCGAGGGGCGCGAGGCGTCAGGGCTGCTCTCTTTGGTGCAGCGCAAGCGGATCCTGATCACGGTGGGCGCTGGAGGTGTGGGCAAGACCACCACGGCGGCGGCCTTGGGGCTTTTGGCCGTGGGCTGCGGGCGGCGAACGCTTGTAATGACGATCGATCCCGCGCGGCGCTTGGCTGTTTCTTTGGGGTTGGATGAGCTGGGTCACGAAGAACGCAAGGTGCCTGGCGAAAAGCTTGAGGCAGCGGGTCTCCCAGAGGGGCTGCTTTTTGCTTCGATGCTCGATCAGAAGAGCACCTTTGATGAGGTGATCACGCGTCACGCTGCTGATAGGGTGACGGCTGAGCGCATCCTCAATAACAAGCTCTACCATGAGATCTCGACGCGCCTCGCTGGTGGGCAAGAATACGCGGCGATGGAGAAGCTCTACGAGCTCGTGCGCTCCGACGCCTATGATCTGTTGGTGCTCGACACGCCGCCAACAGCCAACGCTTTCGATTTTCTCGAGGCGCCCGCCAAGATGGTGGCGTTGCTGGATAGCCCAGCGGTGAAGCTCTTCGTCAAGAGCTATGAGACGGCCGGCCGGCTCAGCTTCAAGCTGCTCAGCTTCGGTTCCCGCTATGTTTTTCGTCGGTTGGCGCGCTTTGTTGGCGGCGCATTCCTTGATGATGTGGCTGAGTTCTTCGCTGATATGCACTCCCTGCTGGACGGCTTCGGTCAACGCGCCGCGGAGGTTACCAAGCTTCTGAAGGGCGAGGAGGTGGGTTTCGTGATCATCACTACCCCCGATCGTCGCTCCATTGACCAGGCTCAGCTCTTTAGCGAGCGCTTAGCCGCTGATGGGCTGGCCGTGGGAGCGGTGGTGGTCAATCGGGTGCATTTGCATCGGCCCTTGACCCTTGACGCGACGCAGGCGGCGCAGCGCTTGCGGGAGCATGGCGTTGAGGCGTCTTCTGCCTCGGAGCTCGCGTGGCTTTGGCCCAAGCCGACGCTCAAATGTTGGAAGAGCTGGTGGCCGCTTGCGGTGAGGAGCCTCCCTATATTCAGGTCCCCCTCCTCGAGGATGATATCCACGATGTGGTCGGTCTCTCACGGCTGGCGGCTTGTCTGTGTTAGGAGGCTGGGCGTCAGTGAGCGCAAATATGCGGCCGGCGGTCCTCCCAGGGCTGGGCCTGCTCGAGCTGGGCGGCCAAGGAGAAGAGACGGTCTTCGCGCCCTGAGGGGGCGATGAACTGCACACCAATAGGCAGCCCCTGGGTGTTCCAGTAGAGGGGCACGGACATGGCTGGTAGGCCCGTGGTGTTGGAGATCGGTGTGTAGCCTGCGTAGCGGTAGAGCTGCTCGAAGAGTTCTTCACGCGAGCGTCCCATGCGGAGGGACCCTGCGCGCAGGTGTCCGGTAGGCCAGGGTGGCTCGCCGAGCACAGGCGTCAGCTGCAGATCGTAGCGCGACAGAAACTCCGTGAGCACGTCGCCTGCGGCCTGCATCCAGGTCCACGCCAACCAGAGGTCTGCTGGTGTGCGTGAGGCGTTCTCTTTCGCGAGAAGGCGGCTGAAGCGCTCGAGGGGCGCGTGGCCCGCCACTGCGGCGTATCCCCAGGAGAAGGCCTTGAAGGGCAAGGGGCGCTCGAGGATGTGCGCCAAAGGTGGAGGCGCGCCCGCCTTGGCGATGTTGGCGCGCAGCGCACGCAGAAAGAAACCTGCGGCCATGCCCCAGAGGATGGCGAACCCCTCAAAATAGGAGCGTCCGTCGATTTCAGGGCTGGCCTCCTCCACGTGGTGCCCAAGGGACTCGCAGAGCCTGGCTGTGTGCTCTACAGCCGCTCGGCAGTCGGGGTGGGCGGGCTGCCCCATGAGCGTCTCGGTGCAGAAGGCGATGCGCAGGCCGCTTGGCTCACGTTCCACAGCCCGAGCGAAAGGCTCTTTTGGCGCCGCAAGGGGCCAGCGCTTGGCCAGTTGAGGGGCACAGATCGCGTCTAGCAAGGCCGCGCTGTCACGCACAGAGCGGGTGATTACATGATGACTGACGAAGCCGTCAGGGTCGTCGTTGGCGTCGGTGGGGTGGCGTCCGCGGCTTGGCTTGAGGCCGAAGACGCCACACGCTGAGGCGGGGATGCGAATGGAGCCACCACCGTCGGCGCCGTGAGCGGCCGGGAACGCGCGCGCTGCTACCATTGCCGCCGCCCCTCCGCTGGAGCCACCGGGAGAATGGGCGAGGCTGAAGGGGTTATGGGTTGGGCCATGGAATGCAGGCTCCGTGGTGGGGAGGAGGCCCAGCTCTGACATATTGGTCCAACCAAGGAACTGTAGCCCCGCGCGTTCGTAGCGCTTGACCAGCTCGCAGGTGCGTTTGGCGCGATAGTGTCGTGTGAGTACAGCACCATAGGTGACCCGCTCACCCTCCACCTCCACCATGTCCTTGAGCAAGAAGGGCACACCCGTGAAGGGGCCGTCTGGCAGGCCTGTGGCGACGACTTTGCGTGCCCGCTCTACCATGGGGCGGATCACAGCGTGAAGCTGCGGGTTAACCTGCTCCATTGCGCTCGCCGCGGTCTCCAAGAGCTCGCCAGGGGAAATCTCTCCACGTGCTACCAAGGCTGCGAGGGCTGTGGCGTCCAAGCGTGTGTATTCGTCGATCTTCATCGTGCTCATGTTGGGCGATGATAGAGCAGCTTGTGAGGGATTTGCGATGCTTATCGCAGGCTATGAAGAGCATCATCTTTCGTTTTTTGGTTCGCGACTTATGCCGCGAACGTTTAATCTGAGAGTGATGGCCGAGCACAAGCCCCAGGGAAAAGAGCGCATGGTTTCCTTTTCCACGGTGGTCAATATGCTCGTGGGTGGTCCGACAGCTGTGCTTGGTTGGGTGCTCTTGCTCTTGTCTGTGCCCCTCATGAACCTCTTCTTGGCGCGTCTTCTGAACAACACGCCGCTCTCTGGCAGTCAGTGGTTCACCCTGATAGGTCCTGCCTTTTTGGGGGTCGGCGGTGTGCTGACAACCATGGCCTTCAGCCGTGGCTTAAAGGTGCTGAAGCTTCTGCGTCATGGCGTGCTTACCCAGGCGAAGCTGAGCAGCAAGACGGCCACGGGCGGCGAGATCAATGAGCGCAGGGTCTATGAGCTGAAGTTTCGCTTTGAGGTTGGAGGCCAGCGTTATGCCGCCATGGCTCGGACCCACGAGCCCGAAAAGCTAGAGGATGACGCCACAGAGGCGCTGCTCTATTTGCCACAGGATCCCAGTCACGCGAGGTTGATCGACCACCTGCCGGGGAGACTCAAGGTCAAAGAGCTGACCGTAGATAGTGGCGACAAGGAGGCCCTGGCACATTTGGTGCTCCCCATGCTCTTTCTGGTGGCGCTGGTAGCGTTCGTGGTCAGGGCAATGGTGGTTTAGCGTGGGGGGAGAGCCCCCAGGTGACCTCTCTCTTCAAAGAAAACTCCCCACCCCCAAAAAAGTGGGGAACTCCCCCACATGGTACCTCGTAGCGCCCCTGAGGGCACGGGTGTAGCCACAAAACGAGCCTCCTTCCCGACCCCCATGACATCCCACCAGGTCTGGACTGTAGCGCCGGAGCAAGGGAGGGGTGCGTCATGTGGAACCACTGGAAATGACAATGAAAAAGCAGGTGCCGTGGGGTCTGAACCCCCACCGCAGAGACCGCAGATATCACGAAACTACAGCCAAAATCCTACCCAATAGTTGGCATTTCTCTTGCTTTTCTTCACCCGCGGAGGTGCTCTGATATGCGCTGCAAATTGTCCACGCTGTTGATAGCTCTGGTCTTGCCCCTCGCTCTTTGGGGGTGTGATGGAATGCTGAAGACGGGCAGTGGTTCGCCTGGATCCATTGGCACCAATCCCATTGATGGCGTTGGGTACCTCGAAGAGAGCGACGTGCTCATCGGGGCTGATGGAAGCGTTTGCTATACACGCTGCGTCGCGGTCACGGATCTGTGTGCGGGCAAGGTCTGTAGTTTTGGCCAGACTTGCATTGGCGGCGACTGTATCGAGGGCTGTTACCTCAACGCTTGTAGCGGTGTCAGCTGCAGCGATGGGCAATTTTGCGAAGGGGGTTGGTGTCGCGCTATCGACAGCTGCACCAGGGATTGTCCGCAGGGTTTCGCCTGTCACCAAGATTGTGTCACGGAAGACGATGGCCTCTGTGGTGGGGAAGTCTGTGGGGACTGTGACTCTTGCATCGATGGTCGCTGCACCTACAACCCCTGCGCCTGCAAGACGTGTGAGGCGGGGCAGTATTGCAAAGACGGCACCTGCCTCGAGTCCTGTCTAGGTTGTGAGTATGAAGGCCTACCCGGCTGCGCACCGGGGCTCATTTGCGCTTATGGACGCTGCATCGTGCCGCCCGTCAATGATGGGGGTACGGGCGACGATGGTTCAGGCGACGATGGTTCGGGCGACGATGGCATGATACCTCCGGGCACAGGCGATGATGGTACTAGCCCTGGTCATCCAAACCCCAGCGATGGTACCGACGATGGCACCCCTGACGACTCCACCTGGGGTGGCGGAAAAACGAAAGATGATGGTTGCCCGGAGAATTGCGTGAAGCCTGAGATCTGCATCACCATCTTCGGTGTTTGTTGTGAGCCCAGCTGCGAGGGGAAAGCGTGTGGTGAGGATGATGGTTGTGGGCGCCCCTGCTACGTGGGCGAGTGCCCCTCTGGCGAGACCTGCCGGGAAGGTATCTGCGAGTGTCAGCCTGACTGCGACGGCAAAGACTGCGGAGCGGACGACAGTTGTGGGGGTGTTTGTCAGCGTGGGCTCTGTGACGATGGTGAGATCTGCAGTCGTGGTGTTTGCGTCTGTGCGCCTGACTGCGATGGCAAAGACTGTGGAGCAGATGACGGCTGTGGCAACCCTTGCATGAGGGGAACATGCCCTGGCGGCGAGTTTTGCGAACGTGGTGTGTGTGAGTGTCTTCCCGATTGCAGTGATAAGGCTTGCGGGGCTGACGATGGCTGTGGGGGCACCTGCTTGCGCGGTGATTGTGTGGCGGGAACCACCTGTGAAAACGGTGTCTGTGTTTGCGATCCAAACTGTGATGACAAAGCGTGCGGCGCTGATGATGGCTGCGGTGGCACCTGCTTGCGTGGCGATTGCTTGACAGGCACCACGTGTGAAAAGGGCGTCTGCGTCTGCGACCCAAGCTGCACGGGCAAAGCGTGCGGCGCCGATGATGGATGTGGCGGCACCTGCTTGCGTGGTGAATGCCCTGGCGGCGAGTTCTGTGAGCGGGGAGTTTGCGTCTGCGATCCAACTTGCCGTGACAAGGCTTGTGGAGCTGATGACGGCTGTGGTGGGACGTGCATGGTTGGCACCTGCGGCACCAATGAATTCTGTCAGAACGGCGTGTGCATTTGGGACACCAGCGGTTCTCCATGCCCCTGTGGTCAAACACTGCTTGGTGATACCTGTGTGTCTATCTGCTCTGAGAGTGAAATCCTCTGCGGTTGCAGCGATTGCTGCCGCCCTGGGGAGATCTGTGACATGACCACGGGCACCTGCCGCGGCGTGCTCTAAGTCCAAGACCTTCCTCGCAAGACCTTGCTCGCAAGACCTTCCTCACAAGATCCTTCCCCATCGCAAGATCCTTCCCCATCGCAAGATCCTTCCCCATCGCAAGGTCCTTCCCCGAGAACGCCTCTCCATAAAAAAAGGGCGGGCCCCGGAGGACCCGCCCTTTACGTGTCTAAGCTGTCAGAATCAGACGCGACGAACGCTGGTAGCCTGCAGGCCTTTGGGGCCCTGCTCAACAGCGAACTCTACGCGATCACCTTCAGCGAGGGAGCGAAAACCCTCCGTTTGAATCGCTGAGAAGTGCACGAAGACATCTGCCTCCCCGTCGCCGCGCGTAATAAAGCCAAAACCCTTGGAGTCGTTGAACCACTTAACCGTACCTTGTTCCACAATACTTCTCTCTTGCTTGGCGACACCCTAAGGGGTGCCACCGGTCCTACAATTAGCGGTGCGTTCGGAACCGCTCCGAGCACCGTCAGGCCCATATCTGGCCTTGGAATGCCCACTTGTCAAGGTTTGGGCAAAAAAAGCAAATTGCCGCAATGCGTCATAATTGAAGATGTAGCAGCCTCAGGGCCTTACCATTCCACGCTTTTTCAGGTCTTTCAGCAGTTCTGGGGTGGGCGAACCTGAGCCAGTGTAAATCGACTTGAGGGCCCGAGCCAGCTTGGCGGCGCCCGTGACGGTGACGGTCTTACCCATGTATTTGTGGATCACCTTGCTGCCGTGCATCTCCATCACCATCTCACGGTTCTTCTTCATCTCGCCGCCCACGACGCCCAGAAACTTTGTCACCGTAGGATCACTCGCTGAGAGGCCGTTCTTCTTGAAGCCCTTGAGCCAGGCTGCGCGGATCTTGTCGGCGCCCACGTCGCGGACAAAGCGAGCGCGGATCTTGATGCACTCGCTCGTGCTGCGCACCGATTGCCCTGCGGCCTTGTCGCTGGCATAGAGAACCACTGCATAAACGTCGATACCAAAGGTGGCTTCCCGGACACCAACGCCTGCGGCCTTGGCTTGTGCCCCCCCACAGGTGGTGGTGTTGGGGAAGGTGCGCCCCGTTTCGGGTTCTTTGATTCCCCAGGCGGTGCTTGAAAACACTATGATTCCAAATGCTAATAACGAAGATTGAACTAATCTCATGATCTTCCTCTCCCTCATCTTCAGCCTCGGCTGACTGCGTCTTCCGCTAGTGGCAGGGGCGCTTCCAGCGCCCGCCAGCAGACTGTCCTCACATTGGCCGCCGATGTTGAGCGTGTTTGGTGGCTCTTGTAAAGGGTCCTTAAAGCTCGTGGGCTTTTCAGCAGGCGAGATTGCGTCTATACCAGCATCATGACACAGCAAATCATCGCAGGTTGGGGCAACTATCCGCGAGTCGAATGCCATGTGCACACGCCTTGTAGTGCTAGTGAGGTGCAGGCAAAACTTACGCCAGAGGGAACTATCGCTCGTGGATGGGGGCGTAGCTATGGTGATCCTGCGGTGAACGAGCGCGGTGTTGTGCTCGATTTGACGGGCATGGATCGCTACCTGGGCTTTGATCACGACTTGGCGCTGCTGCGCTGTGAGGCCGGCGTGAGCCTGGCGCAGATCATCACAGATTTCGCGCCTCGCGGCTTCTTCCCCTTGATCACTCCAGGCACCAAGTTTGTCAGTGTGGGAGGGTGCATTGCCAACGACGTGCATGGCAAGGCCCACCATGTTGATGGCTGTTTTTCGTCTTCCGTGCTCTCCATGCGGGTGTTGCTCGCCGACGGCCAGATCGTCACAGCGAGCCGCGAGGAAAACAGCGAACTCTTTTGGGCGTGTTTTGGTGGCATGGGTCTGTTGGGGATCATCCTCGATGCGACGCTCCGCCTACGCCGCATTGAGACCACCTACTTCCGCCAGAAGGCGGTGGTGGTGCGCAACCTCCAAGAGCTCCTCGCGGCGTTTGATGAATACGATGCGCAATTCCCATATTCTGTTGCGTGGATCGATCCCCTCGCTCGTGGTGAGAAGCAGGGCCAAGGGGTGCTTACGGTGGGTGATCACGCAAGCCTCGATGATTTGCCGCGAGCAAAGCGCGCCGATCCCTTGGGTGTGAGTGCCCCTTCCTCGCTAGCTTTGCCTTTTGACATGCCCAACTTCTCGCTCAACCCCTTCACCCTTCGCGTGTTGAACCTCGTGATCCATCAGGTGCAAGCTCACGGCGCCGCGATCGCCCATTATGAGAAGTTCTTCTATCCTCTCGACGCCATTGGCGAGTGGAATCGTGGCTATGGCGCGCGGGGGTTCACCCAATATCAATTCGTGGTGCCCCTCGAGGACGGCTATCGCCGGATCCAGCCGATTATCCAGCGCATCGCTGAGAGCGGGCAGTTGCCCTTCCTCAACGTCTTGAAAAAGCTGGGCAAGGAACAAGGCCTGCTCTCCTTCCCCCGGGAGGGTTATACCTTCGCCATCGATTTCCCCATTGCGACAGGGCTGGCTGAACTCTTGGCGGAACTTGACGAGATGGTGATTGACGTCGAGGGGCGCGTTTATCTGGGCAAGGACGCCTATCTGAGCGCCGAGTCCTTGCCGCGCATGTATCCACGCCTCGAGGAGTGGCGCGCCATCAAGGCCAAGGTCGACCCAGAGAACGTCTTCACGTCCAATTTGGCCCGCCGTGTGGGGCTCGCTCAGTAGCAGGCTCGCTCAGTAGCAGTAGCCACGCACCGGCCGATCGTGGGAGCATGCAGCCATGGCCACACCGACTATCATTGGAAGCTCGCTGCCCAATATCCCTTGGGAGGACCGCCCCACCCACTGTGAGGATATCCTCTGGCGTTACAGCAAAAACCCGATCTTGGGGTGGAACCCGATCCCCAGCGCGGCACGCATCTTCAACAGCGCCGTGATCCCCTTCGGCGAGGGCTTCGCAGGCGTTTTTCGTGCGGACCATAAAAATGGCAGACCCCACCTACACGTGGGGCGCAGCGTTGACGCCTTGAGCTGGGAAATTGACGACACGGCCATCGCCTGGGTGGACGAGGCTGGCAATCCAGCCCCTACCACCTACGCCTACGATCCGCGCGTGCTGCGTCTCGATGACCGCTATTACATTATCTGGTGCGATGACTTCCCAGGGCCGTCTATTGGCTTGGGCGTCACCGACGATTTCGTCACCTTCACCCGTCTCGAACGGCCCTTGATGCCCTTCAATCGCAATGGCGTGCTCTTTCCCCGCAGGATTGGCGAGCATTATGTATTGCTCAGCCGTCCCAGCGACAGCGGCCACACCGCCTTTGGGGATATCGTGCTGAGCCACAGCCCCGACCTCGTCTTCTGGGGCAAGCATCGTCAGGTGATGAGCAAGGGCGGTGAAGGCTGGTGGCAAGGCGTGAAGATCGGCGCAGGTCCTGTGCCCATCGAGACTCGTGAAGGGTGGTTGTTAATCTATCATGGCGTCTCAGGCCCCTGTAATGGCTTCGTTTATAGTGTGGGTGCGGCGCTCCTCGACCTCGACGATCCCCAGCGGGTGCTCTACCGCACGCGGGATTATCTTCTGACGCCGGAAAAGGAGTATGAGACCGCGGGGTTTGTGCCCAACGTTGCCTTTCCCTGCGCGACGCTTTGTGACGCCGACAGTGGCCGGATTGCGATCTATTATGGTGCAGCTGACACCTATACCGCCGTGGCCTTCTGCCAGGTAGACGAGCTGCTCACACACCTGAAGGCCAACTCCGAGGTTTTCTAGCTAGAACGTATGAGACGGCTTTCTTTCCCCCCACGAAGTGGCTATCTTCGGCTCTCTCACGAAAGGATAGCCCAATGCTAGAAGATAGAAGTGGTCAGCGCATTCCCAAGGTCACGCTGCCTGTGCGCGAAGACGGCGAGTGGAAAGAACTCGACACCGAGAAGTTTTTTGCTGGCAAGACCGTTGTGGTCTTTTCGTTGCCAGGAGCTTTCACCCCCACCTGTTCGAGCGCGCATGTGCCACGTTACGACGAGCTCGCGAGCGCCTTCGAAGGGCATGGCGTGGACGAGATCGTCTGTGTTGCGGTCAATGACACCTTCGTGATGGATGCTTGGCAAGAGGACCAGGAGGCGGACACGATCCACTTCCTCGCCGATGGAAACGGGACCTTCACCGAGGCCATGGGCATGCTCGTGGACAAGGCTGCCATCGGTTTTGGCAAGCGCTCCTGGCGCTACTCGATGTTGGTCAAAGACGGCACCATCGAGAAGATGTTTATTGAGCCACAGAAAGATGGCGACCCCTACGAGGTCTCTGATGCTGACACGATGCTGCGTCATATCGCCCCCGACGCCAAGCTGCCGGCAGATATCTTCATGCTGAGCAAGGATGGTTGCGCCCATTGTGCGCGCGCTCGCGACCTGCTCGACGTACGTGAGATGGACTACGATGAGCTCGAGGCCACGCCGCGCACCTTGCGTGCTGTGCCGGGTGGTGGCACCACACCGCAGATCTTCATCGATGGTCAGCACATTGGCGGCGCCGATGAGCTGGAAGCTCACCTGAAGTAATTCAATGCCCCGCGCTCTGCTGATCCTCGTTGCCCTCATGCTCTCTCATGGCGCGTGCGACGGGAGCGCCACGCCGGCTGACACAATCCAGGTTTGGGAAATGCTGCATTTCGTTGATGCTGGAGCCTTCGACGGCAGATCGGCGGACCTCCACAGGCGAGATCTTGGTGATGG
>JAFCZD010000201.1 GCA_019314525.1 Deltaproteobacteria bacterium | reverse complement strand
CAACAGAGCGTTGCCGTGGAAGCTCTCGATGCGGAGCCCACGGATCTCGAGATCTTTTCCGCTTCGATTGATGAAGTTTAGGTGATAGCCCAGGCCTAACTCTTCTTTGCCCCCTACCAAAAAAGGCGCTGCGTAGAGCGTCGCTGGCACGCTCCATAACGCCACGGCAGGTTTAGTGAAGCGCCTTTTTTGCGGCGCGACGCAAGCAGAACCTAGCAACCCTGCGGATACGAGGGACGCGAGGGATACGAGAGACCCGAGAGACCCGAGGGATGCTAGCCATGCCTTCCTCGGCAAGGCTCTACTCGAGAACTTCTACTTCTGCCTTCTCGATCTCGATATCTTCCAGCGGAACGTCCTTATCGAACTTGCCACGTGCGCCGGTCTTGACGCCTTTGATCTTGTCGACAGTGTCCATGCCCTCCACGATTCGCCCAAAGACAGCATAGCCGTAGCCGTTTTCGGAGTCGTCTTTGTGGTCAAGGAAGGGGTTGTCGACGACGTTGATGTAAAACTGCGACGTCGCACTATGGAGCTCTGGACCACGCGCCATGGCCACCGTTCCACGTTCGTTTTTCAGCTCGTTCTTCGCTTCGTTCTCAACGGGTTCGCTGGTCGAGCGCTTCTCTAGGCTCTTGTCATAACCCCCACCTTGAATCATGAAGCCATCGATTACACGGTGGAAGAGCAGCCCCTTATAATGATCTGCTTCGATATAGTCGATCATGTTCTTGGAGGAGTTCGGCGCTTTGTCGTCGTCGATCTCGAGCACGATCTCACCCATGGTCGTGGTAAATTTTACCTTACGCATTGTCTCGCCCTCTCTCGAATCGAGGCCTTGAGCGTTTCAGAAAACGGCGTGTTTGACAAGGGCTGTGTGTGTTTGGAGTGTCACCAAAGGGCCACCAAGAGCGCGGCGCCCAGCCCGAGAGCCACGGCCAAGGCGATGGTGATGTAAGTGCCAAGGAGTTCACGCTGTCGGTTGAGTTTTCGCTGGGCATGCTCAGCCTGCTTCACCGCTGGGGGGGTATTCGGGATGGGCAGGGAGCCTTGCTTCGTCTCCACCGCGGGGGCTGCTTTCTTCTGCTGAACCTTCTGGTTGGCGCTGCGCAGCAGCTCTGGCTCCATTTCAACCGTCGCCAAGAAGCGCGCTTCATCCATGGGGAGCCGATCATGCAGTGTCTTCGCTGCATGACGCCCGTCGGCGCCTTCGTCTTCGTGAATCTGCAAATGCTCCATGCCCATGGCGCGGTGGACCCTGGTTTCGATCTCTCCAGATGTTAGGGCGTTTCCAGCCGTTAGGTGGTGCGTATGCGAGGGAAGAGGGACCTCTACTTGAGTCAGCGCGTCATGGAGGGAGTCTTCGTCTTCCCGATAGAGGGGATTGTCCTGGATCAGCGTTGTATCTTCTTCCTCGTCTTCTTGCGCGGATGGGTGCGCGAAGAGCTGCGTCTTGGCGTAGGCGAGTTGATCACTCTTCTGTGCCGACAAAGCCCTGGTGGGCGCGTCCTTGAGGGCCCGGGGGGTGGTAGCGGATGCAGCCTTAGCCAGCAGCGCGTCACCAAAAGCGACGGAGGGTGCGAGTCGCAATGTGTTGTTGCTCTCCGCACGCACCTTAACCTCTCCACTCGCCTGCTGGGGGCGAAAGATCAGCGAGTCACCAAAGGTCCTATCGTGCTCGTTCATTGACACCATCAGCCGCCCAGACGGGTTGACCTTCTTGGCGCGCTTGTTCTCGGCGCTTCTTCGCTGCACCATCCCAGCGAGCTTCTGCTGCGCTGTGAGGTGGTCTGTGTCGTTGAGTCGATCGAATTCAGCTCCCAGGACCGAGGCGAACTCTGCCGCTGTTGCGTAGCGTTCGGCAGGGTCCTTGGCGAGGGCCTTGAGGGTGATCGCGTCAAGAGAAGGTAGGACGTCGGACTCGAGCACGGACGGAGGGGAGATCTTACCGGTGAGGAGCTTGATCTGCTCTCCTGAGCTGGTGGAGCGATAGGGCTGTTGCCCGCAGAGCAGCTCGTAGAGGATCGCCCCAGCAGCGAAGATGTCGACTCGCTGGTCAATCTCACCGCCCAACGCCTGTTCAGGGGGCATATAGCTAAACTTGCCGCGGATATCGCCCACGACGCTGACGTGGCTGGAGATGCGCGCCCTCGCCACCCCAAAGTCGGTGAGCTTCACCTGTCCATCTTGTGAGATCAGCAAGTTGTGGGGCGAGACGTCACGGTGAATGATGCCTAGGGCTTCGCCCTTCTCATCTTTGCGTTTGTGGGCAAAATCGAGCCCCTGGAGCGCCGAAATAACGACGTGCAGGGCAACATCCTGGGGCATGGGGTGTGAATGTTCGTCGTCGATCTGTACCAAGCTCTTGAGGTCGACCCCGTCAACATATTCCATCGCGATGAAGTAGCTATCATCCACACGGCCGAAGTCGAAGACTTGAACGATATTTGGGTGGGTTAGCTTGACGGTGATCTTGGCCTCGTCAGCCAAAAGATCGACGGTTTGTTGATCTTCGATGCAATGGGGCAGCAGTCGCTTGATCGCGAGCAGCTTCTCAAAGCCACCCACACCGCGGGTCTGAACGAGGAATACCTCGGCCATCCCACCGTAACCAAGTCGCTCAAGGAGCGTGTATCGACCAAATGTTTCAGGCATCGAAGAGCGGTCAGTATACCAGTAAGATAGACGTGTGAAACGTTCTTACATCGGTCCTCCCAGCAGCATCTCCGAATTATTGGAACGCGCCCACGCCCTCGCAGGGCTCTCTTTGGGTGAGGTGGCTGCAATTCTTGGCGAAAAAGGACCCTCTTCTGATCGACTTCGGACCAAAGGGCATGGTGGCGAACTCATCGAGAGGGCCCTCGGCGCCAACGCTGGAAATCTCGATATGCCTGATTTTACAGAGCTTTCTGTTGAGCTCAAGACAATTCCCCTGGATGGCCGGGGGAAGGTGAAGGAGTCAACGTTCGTTTGCTCTATTGATCTCGAGCGGGCGAGCGAGGAGGAGTGGGAGACCTCTCGTGTCTGGCGCAAGCTTTGCTGTGTGCTCTGGATGCCCGTGCAGTCGTCAGCTGCCGGTCCCCTCTCCACACGCCGGCTGGGCACGCCGGTGCTCTGGCGCCCCGACGTCGCTCAGCAAGAGCAGATTCGGGCCGATTGGCTGCTCCTGATGGGCATGATCGCCATTGGCAAGGTCGAGGATATCAGCGCGCATTTGGGTGAGGTTCTGCAGGTTCGTCCCAAGGCGAAGGACTCGCAGGTGAAGGTCGAAGTGCTGATGGACGGCGAACTGCTGCGGGTCAATCCGCGAGGGTTCTACTTGCGCGCTCGCTTCACTGAGGGTCTTCTGTGGTCTCTGACGGAAAGCGCTTCACCGCCGTGACGCTGTTGCCATTTTCGTTGTAGCTCAGGTCGTCAACGGAGAGGCGCGCGAGCATGACACCGCGGCCGTGCTCAGCGAGCAAGTTGGTGGGGTTGGTGGGGTCGGGGAGAGCGCGCCAATCAAAGCCAGAACCTTGATCCGTGATGGTGATCTGTAGAGTTCCGCTATCTGCCGTCCCGCTCTTCCGTATCACGTCGATGATGACATGTCGGCTGGACATCTCAGGGCGCAGGGCGCGTTCGGTGAGCAGGGTGTCAAGGATGCCGCGTTTGAGCGCGTCGCTCTTGTCGGCGTAGGTTACCTCCAAGTTTCCATGCTCGATGGCGTTGATCATCAGCTCTTGGAGGGCGAGGCTCAGCTCCATCAGCCAGCGGCGCTCCAAATCGGCTGCGCAGATCCCGAGGAGCCCATCGACAAAATCAGAGACACTCCCACGCTCGTTTCGCAGCTCGTAGCTCCAGCGCTGCTCACGCAGCAGTGTGCCCTTGGGCAAGGAGGGCGCCGTCGTCGCGTGGGCCAGGTGCAGCGCCGTCTCCATGCGGGCCAGAGCGGCCAGCAAGTCATCGATGCGGACGGGCTTCTTCAAGAAGTCGACGACGCCCGCCCGAAGCGCGTCAATGGCCATCGATTCGTTGCCGTGACCGGTGATCACCGTGACTGGAGTGGTGGGTGACTCACGGCGTAGGGTTCGTATGAGCGTCAGCCCATCGATGCGTGGCATTCGTACATCGGTGATCACCAGGTCTGGCTGGTGTTGGCGAAAGAGGTTGAGCCCTTCTTGACCGTCGCTGCCGGAGAGGACCTCAAAGCCCTCCTCTTGGAGCAGCTCTCCTAGCTCCTCGCGGACGAGGGGTTCATCATCGATCAGCAGGATCTTCGACCGTCGCTGCATCCTCGCCCACCTCGAGCAAAATGGTGAAACTCGCCCCTTCGCCAAGGGACGACTCTACAGAGAGTGTGCCACCGAATGCTTCGATTAGGCCATAGCTGATCGATAGGCCTAGGCCTGTGCCTCGTCCCACCTCTTTGGTGGAGAAGAAGGGTTGGAAGATCCTGGCGCGCGTCTCATCTGACATCCCTGGGCCGTTGTCAGTGACGGAGAGCGCCACCATTCGGCCTTCCTCGCGCTCCTGGCAATAGGCGCTCAGCTGCACCTTTGGGGGGGATGAAGGCTGCCAGCCATCCTCTCGTGCGCCATCCTCAAAGGCGTCCATCGCGTTGATCAAGAGATTGAGCAGCACCTGCTCCAGATGTCCTTGGTTGGCGCGTGCTGCAGGCAGATCTTCTGATACATCGACCGTCAGCGCGATCTGCCGCCGTCGGAACTGTCCCTTCAGCATCTCCTTCACATGTTCCACCGGTTTTTTCAGTGGGACGGCATGCAGGGGAGCGTTGTCGGTGGGGCGCCCGAAGGTTCGTAGTTGCTCGATGATGCGTCCAGCGCGTTCCACCTGGCTCAACACCCGGTCGAGCTTTTCGCGGGCGAAAGTCGAGACCTCTTGTGGCGGCGTTGTTTGCTCCCCGTTGGTTTGTTTTGCGAGGCGGCGCAGGACACGTGCGGTCAAGAGGCCAATGTTGTTGAGGGGTTGGTTGAGCTCGTGTGCGATGCCCGTCGCCATCTCGCCAAGGCTGGCCATTTTGGCGCTTTGGATCAGTTGCAGTTCGTTCTGGTGTAACTCAGCTTCGAGCCGCCGGCGTTCAGATACATCGATGAAGGTCCATAGTTCACCGCTTGTGTTCCCCTCACTGTCCCGAATCTCGCTCAAGCTGCTGGCCAGCAAGCGCTCTTGACCTTGGGCGTCAACAAAGAGCTCTTCTCCTGCCGTGGGTTTGATCCTCGCCTCTGGTGGTAGCGCTTCTTCTGGCTCTCGTTGCCCCCGCTCACGCAGCGCTGAGAGCTCTAACACTCCAGAGACCGCATTCTCTTGGTGGCCGAGGATGTCCTGCGCTGCGCGATTGTAGACGCGCACGATCCCACCGGTGTCCGTGGCGATGATCCCCACAGCGTCAGAGGCATCGAGCAGGTTTTCGCGAAAGGTCAGCAATTCTTCGGCGGCACCTCGCGCGGCGATGGCATGTTTTTCGGCCTCTCGCCGGCGCTGAATATCGTGGGCCAGAGCTCCCGTGAGCTTGTCCACTAGGCGTTGAATCGGCCGGTAGAGCACCCAGTTGGCGCTGGCCAGCAGCAGCAATACGCTCAACGCCAGACCGGCGCCAAGCACCGCTGCGCCAAAGGTCATATATTTGAAATGCCCCTCATCTTCTGGCCGGTGCTCGATGATGACGATGAGGCTTTGGCCGGCAGAGCGGCTCGAGAGCCAGGCCCCACTCAGGTCCCCCATGTCGTGTTCCACCTCCACATAGAGCTTGTTGCGCTCCATGCTCTTGGGGAAGACGCGCGCCAACTCTGCGGCAATTTTCGGGTGGGTCGTGTTGCGCACAGCCTGGCTCGCATTGAGCAGCGCAAGATGCGCCCCCGTGAGGGCGCGCACGCGTAAGAGTACATCAAGATCAGAGAGCTCGGGTCGCGTGCTACGCAGCAAGCGATGAGCTCGGATCACCGCGCGTGCTTGTTCACCAAGGCGTTCCTGTGTGATGCGGTTAGCATCAAGAATGTCGAAGACCACCAAGCCCGAGGCAAAGAGCGCGTTGATGGCGACGGCAACAAAAACGAAGCGGGCGAATATTCGGCGCGCCCCCGGTCGCGAGGACTGGGGGTGGCGCCCTGTGGTGTCCTGCAGGGCGAGCAAACGGAGCAGGGATGGGTCTTTCAGTTTCACGAGGGGCCTAGACAGCGTCGGCGATCTTTCGGTCGCGAGAATATCAGGCGATTCTAACAGCCTTTGTTGCCAATGGTTGTTCTTTGTCCTGACTTGTTTTGCATGCTAGATACCGAAGCCACAGCAAAAGAAAGGGCACTCATGGCTCGGATCTTCAGTCGTGAATTCACCGAAGAGGTCATAGCCGCCTGCAACGCCGACTTAGAGCTCTTGGCGCAGGCAAAGCTACTCTCAGGTGACATGGTATTCCTCGCCTCGGATACCCCAGACAGTAAAGACGTGCAGGTGCGTTATCATTTTGATGCGGGTCGCTGTACGACCTACGATTTCGTGGAGGAGGCGGCGCCAAGCGCGTTGCGTGAGCAGAGCTTTCATGCCCCCGTCGACGGTCTAGCCCGTGTGTCTGCCCCCTACAAGATCTTCGTCGAGCTGGACAAGGGTGTGATGGAGCCCGCAGATGCCCTCAACTCTCCTGATTACGCCATCGAAGGCAACAAGATGCTGCTCTTGCCCTTGATGCAAGCCGTGATGGCCTTCACCGAGAAGGTGCGTGGGCTCCCCAAGACCTATGAGTGAGTGCAGAGCGCCCTCTAGAAACCTTTTGACCTAATAGAAGCAGGGGAAATAATGCGTAAAGTGCTAAGAGTCGGGATGCTGGCTATGCTCGCAGGGCTGATGGCTCAGGGCAGCGCGAGGGCCGATGAGCAGGTGCGTCGACAACGCCATCTCGTGGAGATGGGTTTTTTCGCAGGCACCTTCTTCGCCAACTATGCTCATGAGTTCTATGCCATCGATCCACCCAACGAGCGTCGCACCCTCGATGATGTCTCGCCGGAGCTGGGGTTGCGTCTGGCGTACCTCCCTTGGAGTTGGATTGGCTTCGAGATCGAGGGCGGTCTGGCGCAGTCCAGCACCACGGGTACGAACGACGCCGATACACCCATCTACCTGCTTCGCGGACATCTCCTGGCGCAATTACCGGCGAAGGTAGCGCCCTTCGTGGTGATCGGTGGAGGCATCCTGGCCGCACGATCAGATGACCCCATGCTCGGGGATGACACCGACCCAGCTTTTCATTGGGGTTTGGGCATCAAATGGTATGCCCATCCGCAGCTCGCCGTACGCTTCGATGGTCGGCATGTGGTTGGCCCGCGTATCCAGCAGGGAGGGCGCACCAGCCACTTCGAGCTCTTGGTTGGTTTGAGCGTGATCTTGGGCTGGGAAGACGACCGCGATCAAGACGGTGTGCCAGATAAGAGCGACACATGCCCAAAAACGAAGGGTGAGCGCGGCGACGGCTGCCCATGGGGTGATGGCGACGGCGACGGCTTGAAGGACAACGTCGATAAATGCCCAAAAACAAAGGGCGTAGCAAAGCATGGTGGCTGTCCGCCTCCTGACGGTGACAAAGACGGCGTGCCCGATGAGACCGACGCGTGTCCCAAGGCGGCTGGCGTTGAGGCCCTCAAAGGCTGCCCCGATAAGGACGGCGATGGCGTGGCCGACAAGGACGACACATGTCCCGAGATCAAAGGTGAGCAGGCTCACCAAGGGTGTCCGCCTGACAAGGATGGTGATGGCGTCTGGGACGCTGAAGACACATGCCCCGAGGTCAAGGGCGACAAAGCCTACCAGGGTTGCCCCCCTGACAAGGATGGCGACGGCATCCACGATGGCATCGACAGATGCCCTGCCAAGCCGGAGACGAAGAACGGCTTTCAGGATGAAGATGGTTGTCCCGATGCGCTGCCCAAGAAGATCAAGCGCTTCACCGGCACCATCCGCGGTATCAACTTCGAACTCGGAAAGGCCACCATCCGCAGCAAGAGCTTCCCACTGCTCGACCAAGCGGCGAAGGTTCTTCGGCAATACACGTCGCTCAGACTGCAGATTCGCGGACACAGCGACAGTCGAGGCAAGCGCAGATTTAACCTAGACCTCTCACGCCACCGTGCCCAGGCGGTGGTCGACTACATGAAGGACAAGGGCATCGACGCTTCACGCTTGGAAGCCACCGGGCTTGGACCCGATGAGCCTCTCGCTAGCAACAAGACGCGCGCGGGGCGCGCCAAGAACCGCCGCATCGAGTTCACAGTCGTCATTAAGTAGGGACAGATTATGAAAATACACACTCGAGCGTCATTATTCATCTTCATAGTTGTCCTCAGCGTCACTCAACTGGCAGTGGCCAAAGAGAAGAAGGCCAGCAAGTTTAGTGAGAGCATCACGGTGGCTGACAAGGCCATCGTCAAGAAGGCCAAGATCGAGGGATGGAGCGGCGACCTGCGCCTAGGAGCCACCTTCGCCGTGGCCTCCAATAGCAACGTGGTGGGCAGCCCCGATGGCACAACGCTGGTGCTCGGAGCGCAGCTCAAAGGCAGCCTCGCCTATCGCAGTGGCCCCCACGACTGGCGCAATAGGCTCTCGATTACAGAGACCGCGACCCAAGCGCCCCCTCTCGATAAGCTGCTCAAGAGCAGCGACGCGCTCTCTTTGGAGAGCCTCTATTTCTATCGCATCGCCAACAGCTGGATCGGGCCCTTTGTGCGATTCAGCCTCAATACGGCGCTCTTTGAGGGCACAGATTATCGCACAGAGAACGTGATCTATCGCGTCAAGGGGCTTCAAAGGACCTTCGATATTCCGGCGGACGAGTTACACCTCTCAGACCCCTTTGGTCCCTTGATGCTGCAGGAGGCCGTGGGTTTCTTTGGCGAACCTCTGAACAAGAAGCCAATCAAGATCGAGCTGTGGGCAGCCTTCGGTGCTCGACAGACGCTGCTGGCCGACCAGCAATTCGCTCTGAATGACGACGACAAGACCAAGGACATCATCGAGGTCAAAGAGCTCGAAGATTACGCTCAAGCGGGCCCTATCGCCGGGCTCTCGGTGAGCGGCTCGCTGGTCAAAGATGTGCTGGGCTACTTCGCTCGTGGAGAGGCGATGATTCCTGTGGTGAAGACCGACCTCCCCGCGGGCGACGATCGCAGCGCCATCGACCTGATGAACGTCCTAATCGAGGCTGGGCTCTCGATCAAAGTTTTCTCCTGGGCGGCCATCAACTACAGCTTCCGTGCGTTGCGTGAGCCCCAGCTCTTGGACAGATTCCAGCTGCAAAACTCTTTGCTTCTGACCTTCACCTACTCTTTGCTCGAGAGCGCCCAGAAGAAGTAGCCCTTGCGCCCCCTGGGGGCCACGCGGCATGCTTTAGCCATGCCACGTACACTAAGAATCAAGGCCAAGGGTTCTGACGTTGTTTCTCTTCAAGAACGCCTCACCACACAGTAGATGGAGACTTTGGTCCCAAGACCAAGGCGGCCGCTAAGGCCTTTCAGGGGGCCAAAGGGCTTGGTGCTGATGGTATTTTCGGGCCCAAGAGCTGGGCTGCCCTGGACGAAGCAGAGGCAGAGGCTCAGGCACTAGCCGAGGAGCCCATCGAAGAAGAGGTCGAAGAGGAAGAAGAGGGGCAGCCCTGGTGGAAGCGCATCTTCGGCATTGGGGACGGCGAAGAAGAAGAGGAAGAGAAGGACGAAGAAGCGCGAGACTCTACCTTCCAGGTGTCAGCGCCCGTCTATGGCGAAGTGCGCAATGGCCCCGTGGTCTCCATCGAGAGAC
Source organism: Deltaproteobacteria bacterium (assembly GCA_019314525.1). Taxonomy (GTDB): domain Bacteria; phylum Myxococcota_A; class Polyangia; genus JAFCZD01. Next base: position 196 of record JAFCZD010000201.1, on the reverse strand, counting down.
GCGTCAAGGTCAGGGTGCGGGCGGTGGAGGTTGGCGGCGATCTGCTACCCGATGGCACCTGGATTACTCTCACCCATAGTGGTGGGAGAGGGGTGAGCTTGAAGCTCGAGGGGGATGAAGTCCTCTTTGAGAATATCCCTATGGGCAAGACAGAGGTCTCGGTCAACTTGCCCTCCAAGCCCGAGTTTGGTGAGGC
>JAFCZD010000731.1 GCA_019314525.1 Deltaproteobacteria bacterium | reverse complement strand
GGCAGCGGGGCGAGGTTGAGCTCGATCTCGTGCTGCTCCCAGATATGCCCCTCGGTCTCCGTGTTTTCGATATAGCCCACCTCGCTGTGACCATATTTTACGGGCACGCCGATCTCGGCGAGGATCGCGGCGGCCTCGCGGCGCAGCTGCTCGCCAAAGACGAAGGGGGAGCTGGCGTGGTAACCGCGATCGTGAGAGCCGTAAGCGTCGCGTTCAGCGGCGCGCTTGCCGAGGAAGTACTCGACCTCGCCTAGGGCGTGCAACTCGACACCGGTAGCTTTTCGCACTCGGTCGTAACCAGCTCTCAAGATCGTGTCAGGAGACGACTGCAGCGGGTTTCCATCCCGATCGCAATGACTGCAGAGCAGCACCAGGGAGGGGACCTCGGAGAAGGGGTCGATGAAGGCGCTCTGCACCCGGGGGCGCAAGAGGATATCCGAGGCCTCCGTGCTGATGCCCATCTCACGAAAGATGCTCGATCCATCGGCGCGCTCGCCGCTCTCGAGCACATCCCGGAGGTGTTCACGGCTGCGGGGCACGAAGTCGAGGGTCTTGAGCCAGCCGTCGCCGCCCACGTGCATCAAGCTCACCAGGCGCAGGTGCTCCTGGCCAAAGAGATCGATCAGATCATCGACGATCCAGTGTTCGGGGGTTTTGCCAAGGGCGCGCTCGAGGCGGCTCGCGGGTAGGGTTGCTTTACTGAGATCCATGGACCTTACACCTCCAGCCCACGCGTAACACGGCTGGGGAGTTCCGCAAGGGGAAGGTGGTGTGACTGTCGGGCGGGCTGTGATAAAATCACGATCACCATGAGGCATCAGCTCTCCCACCTCGCGCCGCTGGTGAGCATACTCCTGCTCACGCCGCCCAGCGGATGCCTGTCACGCGCCGGCTTCCAATCGCCGGTGCAGGACGACGCGCAGCGCGAGGGAGGCGCCGAGGACGGAAGAGGGGATGGCACTGGGCTGGATGCAGGCAGCACAGACGGGCTTTCATCACCCGAAGATGGACGCTCCGATGGCCAGATTCCCTCGGTCACCATCAACGGGTGGAGTTTCGTGCACGGCGCGGGATCGGCTGGGCTCAACCACGACACGACGGAAGCTGCCACCTATCCTAACTTTGCTATCCATGGCGGCAAGCTCTTCGTCACCTGGTTGGAGAATCGCGGCGTCAACCAGGTGCGCGTGGCGGTCTATAACGGCGACGATAATTCACCCGGCTGGGCCACATTCGATGGCGGTGCCGCCACGGGGCTCAACTGGGACCCAACGCATGCAGCCACAAAGCCATCCCTAACGAGCTTCAACGGCAACCTCCACCTGCTGTGGAGCGAAGAGGATGGCACGCAAAAACGCCAAGTGCGCGCGGCGTTGCACGTCGGGACGGGGGCGACGGAGTGGGCTTTCATCGATGGCGATGCAGCCAGCGGGCTCAATTGGGCTCCGAACCAGACGGTTGGCTATCAGGAGATGATAGTCTTCGACGACAGGCTCTATGCGATCTGGGACGAGGATAGCCCCTCGAATTCCGAGCAGGTCCGGGTGGCTGTATTCAACGGCGACCTCACGACGCCCACCTGGTCCTTCGTCGACGGAGATACTGGACTAGGCATCAACCACGATACGAGCCAGAGCGCCAAAGCTCCGGAGCTGTTGCCCTTCAACGGCAAGCTCTACGCCAGCTGGCGGGAGAATCATCAGGTGCGGGCCAAGGTCTATAATGGCCAGGACGCGGCGCCGATTTGGGCTTCGATCGATGGTGGTGGTGATGGTCTCAACTTTCGCGCCGACAAGGACGTCTTCGACGTTGAGATGGTAGTGGCAGGCGGCAAGCTCTACCTTGCCTGGGAGGAGATGAACGGTAGCGACATCGAGAATGTGCGTGCGGCCGTCTACAACGGCAACGACGCCGCCCCAAGCTGGACCTTCATCGATGGCGGTGGGGCCGACGGCTTGAATTACGACACGACGAAGCTGATCGAGAACCCACAGGCCGTTGCGGTGGACAGCGTAATCTACGCAACCTGGTACGAAGTTGGGCCAGACAAGAAGACGCAGGTGCGAGTGCGGGCCTATGGCGGCGATGATACCGCGCCCAACTGGGTGTTCATCGACGGGGATCAACCGAGCGGGCTCAACCGGTCAGCGGGAGCGAATGCGATTCACCCTCAGCTGATCATCTTCGAGCAGCGCCTCTACTCGACCTGGTCCGAGGGCAGTCCGGGCCAGATCTACGTGGCCGTGGGGAAATAGCTTCGTCTCCACGAACGTGGCGAGCTTGCTCCGCAAGGTAGTATCGCTGGGGGGCGGCACTGGCTACCAATTTTCGGACCACATCCTTGATCAATGGATCCTCGGCGCAAGGGGAAGGTGGGCAGAAGGAGAGGGGAATCCGCCTAAAGCTGTGCGCCCGCAGGGAGGACATCCAGGCGGACATGCTGGGTGCCGAAATTGCCAGCGGCCACATAGCCATGGGGTGGCAGCAGCGCGGCGTTGTAGGTCCACCCCAACGTGCGGGAAAAGCGCACGGCGCGCATCTTCTGCACGTCTTGCCCGTTGAGGGTGAGGACTCCGTCGCCGTTTAGCGAGAGCATGGGGCGCTTTTCACCCACATGCAGGAGCGTGAAGCTGCCATCGAAAGAGAGGGCCTGACCGGCCTCAAAGCCCTTGGCCGAGAGGGCATAGGGCAAGAGCCGCTCATAGAAGGCCTCCCCATTATCGAAGGTCCAGTTTTTCATCACGTGCAGGTAGAGACGCTCATCGGTGATGCCGGCGCCGTGGACACGGTAGCGCTCCTCGACGTTCAAGGAATCGCGCAGGGTCGCGGTGCTACCCGTTTGGCTTTGGGTCAGAAGGTGCAAGCGTGGTACCTCTTGGTAGTTACAAGAGACGCACCACTCGTCGTCGCTGTCGGTACCTCTTGGTAGTTACAAGAGACGCACCACTCGTCGTCGCTGTCGGTGCGCACGTAGCGGCTGTCGCGAGAGACGAGGATATGTTCGCCACTCTCTTCGAAGGAGCGCACCAGCCGCCCAGGAAGGTTGACCTTCTTTTCTTCTTTCAGGCTTCCCGCGGTGAGGCGGTAGGGCAGGGCGTAGTAGCGAAAGAAGTTCCACGACATGTCGCCCACGGTTGAGGAGCCTATCTTCTGGCGCACGTTGACGAAAAAGCGTTCGCCGTCGATCTTGTCAGCGACGACGTTGAAGACGCCATCCCAGTCCTTGAGTTCTCGCGCGTCCACGAGGAGCTTTGGGTTGTCTATGTCGTGCAGATCGACCACCGAGAGGTAGTGTCGTTCAACGCTCTTTTCGCCGCTCCAATCCCAAGCGTGCTCCATCATCGCCAGGCCGTGCTCTGTTTGGGCCGTGCTCTCGCCGTAGGCGTCAAAGGCGCCGCTGGCGATGCCCTCTCCGCTTTGGCTGTAGTAACTCCACCACCAAAAGTCCCCCGAGAGGGGGACGCGTCCAGCCATGCGAGGGTTCTTGGCGTAGGGCGCTATCGCCGTGGGCGAGGACCTTCTGCACCCCGGCGAGCATGAAGCGTGAAAGCTCCGTGGCATCGCCGAGGGTGCCATCGCTGGCAGGGCGCTTGACCTTGAAGAGGGTGGGGCGTCGATCGTCGTAACTGTAGCCTCCAGAACCCCAAGAATCGCCACCGACGGAGATTTGCTCCACGAGGTGGTCGCCCAGGCGGTAGACGCCGGCGGAGTAGGGCGCGACCTCTACGCTTGATTGCAGCAGCGGGCGCTCGAGGTCTGTGACGTCGTTGAACGCCATATGGGTGTCCGAGAGGGTGAGCATCACACGGCGCTTGGTGTCGCCAACGCCTGGGCGCTGGAGGAAGACTGTACGCTTTACCTCACCATCAGGGTGAATCACTGTGGCCAGGTTCTGCAGCACGCTCTGTTGCTCAGGTGGGAGCGCTGGATCGTAGCGCGAAAGATCCCAGCTCAGCATGCCCACGGCGCTGCGCAGGCTATACCACCACCAGGAGCTCTCATCGTTGCGGGTCTCCTCATAGTAGCTCACGGGGACGGCCACGAGGTTCACCAGGGCATCGGAATACATGCCAATCATCTTGTGGGCTTGATCAAGGTTTGAGTTGACGGCAGAGCTCGACCAGCGCGCTCGCTCGAGGGCCACGCAGCGTCGTTGTACCAGCTTCGTCGCTTGCAGGTCACGGGTGTCGAAGATGGACACGGCCACGCGGGTGGCGGCCCAGCGGTCGTTATCGAAGCCCTCACAAGCAGCGCTGTTGTCTCGGCCCACGGTGAGCAGGAATTCGCCCTTGTCGCCGATGGGGCGGAAGACGTTGACGTCGCCGCTGAGGCCGTCGATGGCGCTCAGCACTTCGAGCTTGTCGAGGTTGGCGATGTTGATCGCGTAGAGCGGGTCTAGGGATTGGGCGACGAGCACGGTGATGGCGTAGGCCACCTTACGCCTGGCGTCGAAGAGGCTGCCGCGTACCGTCTCGTCGGGCTTTCCGAAGTCGAGGCTGGAGAGCTCTTTGGGATTTGCGCCGTCGGTGATGTCCACGGAGGTGATGGTGTTGCGCATGACGCGGTCGCAATCGCTCCACTCGTTGCGTGCGAAGATGCCAAGGTATACGCCGCGCTGATTGGCTTCGTCATAAATATAGGTCTGCTTGAATTGATCCGAGAGATCGCCGTGGCGGCTGAAGCGTGTGTGCACGTTGATGTTGCCTGAGGGGTCGCTGATGTCGATCACGCTTACGCGCGTCTCGTTGTATTGCTCGCTGCACCAGCTCTGGTTGTCAGTGTTCGTGGTGGACCAGCGTTCGGCCACCATCAGGGCGTTGCTGGTGGCGCTGATGGCGACCCCAAGGAAGCTGCGCTGA
>JAFCZD010000730.1 GCA_019314525.1 Deltaproteobacteria bacterium | reverse complement strand
CAGTGCATCGCCAAGCGCGCCCTCGACAGTATCCAGAACATGTTCTGTGCCGCCGTGAACGATAATGGAAACGGTCTTCGGATTCGGGCAGTCCTTTATGTAGATCAGTTCCTCGCTCGGTGCATACCAAAGTGTCTGATGTCGGGACACAGTGTCGAGGTTTCATGATGGTGAGCGTCCAGGCAGGACAGAAAATGACATAATGAGGTCCGTGCCAGGGAATGGCATGGCGATGGTAGTGAGTTGCTGGCACAAGGATTGTAGGGCGCGGGTTTTGTAAGGCGAGGCTTGGGGGGAAATCGCGATGTGCAGGCTGCGTTTCGTGACGCGGATATTACCCGGGGAGTGCAGGATGACGCGAATGAGCGAACGCCCTTCATGTTCCCATTCCTTGAAGTGAGGACGAATGAATTCGAGCAGTGCGAGCTCTGCGCGGTCAACCGCAATCCGGAAACAGTGCATGAGCCTTCGCGTCTCGATATGTGGCTGGACGGCGTCTCGCCCGGTCTTGGTGGTGTTGAACGCAACGGTGGCGGGTATCGCGGCGCGGCGGGAACGTAGCAGTTCGAGCTCGCGCTTCAGTGCGCTGATGTGCTCGGGCAGCGAGTCATCGACCGGGTGGCTTGGGTCGAGTTGGTGTTGCGCGTAGTCCTGCAGCGCTTTGGCGAGGTCCTTGTCAACTGCCGAGAGCGATGCGTCGATGGCTTTGCGTTCGGGATTGCGAACCAAACGCTCGCCGTCGGCTGCCGGCTCCATTTTTTGGGTGATGAGGGCGTCGATGTCACGGTGGCTTCGTCCGTACTTGAAGTAGTTCTCTTGGGTCCAACGATGGAGCATGCGGTAGGCGAGCTCGACGGTGGAACGCTCGAAGTCGTCCGTCAAGATGTGGACCTGCTTGCCCTTGGGCGTACGTCGAGTGATCTGGCGCAGCTCGACGTAACGCTTGTTTTTGCCCGTTCCGTAGGTGATTCGCACGCGCGTGTCGGCAAGATCGTAACACACGATTCGGCCGTGGGCGCAATACTTGAAGGGCTTGAATAGGCTCGCAGCAAGCGTGGGCAGCGTCTTGTTCTTCTGCGCTTTGCGGTAGGTCAGAAAGTGGATATGGGGGTCGTGCTTGAGTTGAGCGAATAGCTTTGGGCTCCATCCCTCACGGTCAAAAATGAGGGTGACGACCTTGTCTCTGGCAAGCTCGCGTAGCTGGTCTCGAATCGTGTCGACTTGCCGAACGAGGCCCTCCCGAGGAGCGCCACTGACGACGATTAGCGGTGCACCGTCGGGTTGGTTGACCCAATAGTCCATGACGGAAGGGCGTGCGGCGCGCAGGCGCGCTACGTGATGCTCACGCATCTTGAGTCCGCCGCTGTATACCGATACATGACCGTCGAGGTATGCCCAAATCTCGTCTTGCTTAGCGAGTTGTCGGACAGCAAGGGCCGACATCAGCTCAAGCGAGCGTTTCTGTGCGACGAGCAATCGCAACTTGCGTCGTATCGTCTTGACTTCGGTGATGCGGTCGAGCCCCACAAGTCTGCCTAATTGGGCGGGGTCGCGCCGCATCACTTGTTGAAGACGACTGAGATTGAGGGTCATGAGCAGCAGCAAACACACCACGGAAGTCCGTAACCCGTAGAAAGCTGGACCGATGCGGTCAAACAAGCGCATTGTCTCGAACAAGACCCCCTGTTGCACAAGCAGCGGGAAGACAAGCAATGCACCGACTTCCCCAACGTTGTCGGCATCCTCAAACAGGGGCGCAGCGTCGTCGAGCAGGCCCAATCGGGCGAGCACCCTGTCTCCCAAACGATCGGAAGGATTGGTGTCATCCGTCCTCTCCGGCGGCAACACAACAGACTGCGAATCGGCTTGGGTCGTGGGCTCGATGGCTTCGGCAGCCAGCTCTTGGGCGTCATCGACGACCGGCACGCTCTCGACGTTCACGCGGTCGATTGGCTCTGTCGGCATTGCGGGTAGAGCTTGTTGATTTTCGAGTGGATGCCAATTGCTTCGTTTGAACGATGTCTTTACGGCGGTTCGTGAAATTCCGAATCTCAAGGCAATGGCACGAATCGATTCACCCGACCGCGCCTGTGCCACAATCGCCTTGTGCAGAGACGGTTCCTGCACGCACCCCTGCCGGGATCGCTTTTTCGGCTGCAACCCCGCAATACGATGTTTCCGAAATGCCTGCGATGCCCGTTCGACGGTCGCAGTGCCCACGCCGAATGCGGCTGCAATCTGTGCCTGCGTGGCGACGCGAAGACCGCAAAGTTGAGCCATTGCAAACCTGCGGGCCGCAACGTCGTCCGAATCGAATCTCAACCAGGGCTGGCCGTCAAGCCACACGACGCACACTCCCTCTTGCTCGTGCAAGGAGGCGCGATGGTTCATCTGCAAGCCAACTGTGTTGAAGTCACCCCCAAGGTCAATGCTCACGGTCGTCACGTTGTTCATCTCATCGGACGTCAACAGACCAGAGCGAAATAAAATCCCATGCAAGAAACAAACCACTTTATTTATGGGTCTAATCGGCGTTCGACACCATCATTTTAATAGTGCCAACCTGCTCCAACTAATTGATTATTATGCGCAACTCGCAACTCGGTTCCAATCTGGCATAGTGTCACATATTGCTGAAGTTTCTCGAACATTTCTTTGCTCGTCGCTCCATCCTTCCCTCGGGCCATCCCCCCTCAGCCCGACACTGTGTCCCGACATCAGATACGTAAAGGGCTTGGCCGGATGCGTAGGTGGCGCCGGGGCGGGAGAAAATCGTGGAGGTCTCGAGAGTCCCGTGGTCGGTGAGGTCGAGAGACATGAGCGTCAGGAATCCCGTTCCGTCTCTGCAACACAGTCAAGGTAAGTCCCTTCAGCGTGCCCAGTTCCGGCGGGATGGCACTCAGCTGATTGATGTTGAGCTGTGCAGATTGTCCGTACAAGTCAGAAGCGCAACGGGAAACAGGCAGGTGCTTATGAGTGTGGTGGGGG
>JAFCZD010000729.1 GCA_019314525.1 Deltaproteobacteria bacterium | reverse complement strand
CGTTTTCCCACCCAAAACGCAAAAGTGCTGACGGCCGCCCCCTCAGGGAGGCGCTGGAGAAATGTTGCGTCAGAAGCGCGCCCAAGCTGGTTGAAAAACACCTGCCGGACCACGGCCTCCACCACCTGGTTTTTCACCGAGATCTCGTAGCGTGCGCGACGAACTTCGAGGGGCCTCTTGGGATCTTCGTGGGGCACCAAGAGCCCCGCCTGGGCGCCATTTGGCAGCAAGGCTGAGAACAGAAAGATGATGCTCGGCAGGTTCGATTTCCACATGGCGCGCTCCTGGGTTGCTTTCGTTCCACAGACAAAAGCAAGAGCGGTGCCAGGTGGAGGTCCACCCGAGAGTGCCTTTTTCTTTTTTAATGACGGAGGTCTAGGGAAGTCGCGTCTCCACCACGCGACATTCGTGGCTCGAGAGACACATGCTCTGTGGCAAAAAACTCGCGGCTATTCTTCAAAGGTCGCGGCGCCCCCGAGGCCAAGGGCTTCCCAGTGGAGCGCCTCGCCACTCACCACATAGCGCGCGGCCGCCTGAAGCGCCGACGCGCGCTCGGGCTTGCCCCGGCGAAGAGAAGGGGCAGAGATCCACTCTTCCCGCTCGTCGAGCAGCGGCTGTGCCATGCCCAGAAGAACGGGTTGTGGGCCCACCTCCACCAACACGCCCTGCCCCTCTTCCGTTGCCGCGAGCACACAATCGGCGTAGCGCACGGCGCCGCGTATGTGGTCACGCCAATACCGTGGGTGTGTCACCTCGTCGCCGGCCAGCTTACCGCTGACGTTTGAGTAAAGGGGAATCGTCGGCGACTTCAGCACAAATTGCCCGACAAACTGCTCGAACTCATCGAGCATCGGCTCCATAAGGGGGGAGTGGAAGGCGTGGGAGACCACCAGCTCACGATACTCGATCTCCTGCGCCGAAAGGCTCGCACAGAGCGCGTCGAGGGCTGCCCCTTCACCTGAGATCACGGTATTGGTGGGCCCGTTCACCGCCGCCAGCGAGAGGCTCTCTTGCTTATCCGCGAGCAAAGGAAGCACGTGGGCTTCGTCAGAAAAGATCGCCGCCATCTTGCCACCCGCTGGCAGAGCCTGCATCAGAGCGCCACGCTTGACCACGATCCGTAACGCGCTCTCCAACTCCATCACCCCTGCGACGACGGCCGCTGCGTACTCGCCGATGCTGTGGCCCAACACACCATCGGGTTTCATGCCCCAGCTAATGAAGAGCTGCGCCAAGGCGTACTCCAGCACAAAGAGCGCGGGCTGAGTATACGCCGTCTGGTTGATCAGCCGCGCGCGCGCCTCATCATCGGCGAAGACGACGTCGAGCAGCTTGGTCTCCAGCTCGCCGTCCAAGACGCCAACACAGCGGTCCACAGCCCGCCGAAAAATCGCCTCACGCTGGTAGAGTTCGCGCCCCATGCCCGCATATTGTGAGCCCTGCCCTGTGAAGAGAAAGACCGTTCGTGCGCACGCCTCGTCCGTCCTCCTGCAGCCGCTAGCAGTGCCAGGGGCCTTGCCACGCTGAGAGAACTTGGCCAGGCGTGTCGCCGCCTGCTCGATATCCTGGGCCACCAGCGCCAAAGCACTGGGTAGCGGTCTCGACGACCCAGAGACCTCCTTGGCAGCGCCGCTGCAAAGGTCAACGAGGGAAGGGGGCGCGTCCACAGCGAGGTCCTCAGCGAGGCGCCCCGCGCGCTGCATCAACGCTTCGTCATCAGCAGCCGAGAGAAAGAGCAGGTGCGGCCCCTCTTGCGGGCTAGGGCTAGGATTGTTCACGGAGCCTCCAATGATGTGTGAGCGAGAAAGCCTCTTGAGGGTGCGAAGGCAGAAGCCTGTTGGCAAAAAGACGTTGGCGGGAAAAGACTTCCGCCTCTGGCGGAAGGAAGGGTCTGTCTAGAAAACCAGGTCTGTCTAGAAAACCAGGTCTGTCTAGAAAACCAGGTCTGTCTAGAACAGCATCACATTGAGTTCTGGAGCGCTCTTAGTAGCGGTTTCCACCGCCACCACCACCACCGCCACCACCACCGCCACGGGGGCGATCGTTCGCCACATCAACGCGGATGTTTCGCCCATCGAGGCTCACGCCATCCATGGAGTCTTTCGCGCTCTGAGCCCCTGCATCATCAGCAAAGGTGACAAAGCCAAAACCACGACTGCGACCCGTATCACGGTCAGTAACGACCTTCGCCTCGGTAACCTCACCGAACTCAGCAAATGCTGCCTGAAGCCCCTCTGAAGAGGTATCCCAACTTAGCCCACCGATGAATAATTTCGTTGCCATGACTCTCGATCCTCCGTCTGAGCACCCTCGCCACCCAACTCGATGCCGGGGGCTGGCCGATGCCATCTAACGTGATTCATATCAAGCTCTTGCGCTGTGGAAAAGCCCTAATGCGGAAGCCGACGAAAATCTTCCCACCTTGCGCCCTGGGGTGTGGAGGATAAAGTCAGCGACTTATGACCTATCGCGACCTCCATTCCTTTCTCGGCGCCCTCTCACTGATATCCCTATGCCTGGCCACCATCAGCCTTTCACCTCGTAGGGCAAATGCGGAGGCTTTCCCTCGACGCTGCAAGAGTCGAGCAGGCACTGGCGTGCTCATCTCACCGCGAGCGCCCCACACCGGCCAGAGCTTCCGGGTCTTGATCGTCAGCGAACGCAAGGTGTTGGGCGGAAAGCTCCTTATCCTTGGCCCCGATGGACCCCTGCAGGCAAAGACCCTTGAGCGGGGTGGCCCACCCTATTGGTGGCTCGCCGAGGTTGCCCAACCACGCGCGGGCAGCTATCGCGTCGCTCTCGTGGATCAAGCGGGCACGGCACTTCGTTGCGTGCGAACGCGCGTCCAAAGGCGGCGACGAGGCAGAAACACCCGGTCATCTGCTGAAGAAGCCGTGTGGTGGTCCACGTCGCGCTCCTGGAATCGTCGCCGCGAAAACCTCTATTCGGCCTGGATCGAGCACCTCTTCGACGCGCCCAAGACCGAGCG
>JAFCZD010000728.1 GCA_019314525.1 Deltaproteobacteria bacterium | reverse complement strand
GCGGTCCACGGGTTTTGCGCGTCGCGCGCCGAAGCGCCGCTCCAGCGGAGCGAAGTCGCCGCTGCGAAAACACATCACGTCATTGTCGATGAAGAAGCTGCCATCCCCATTGAGCTGCACGATCTCGCGCATGGTCTGCAGGTGATCTTCGCCGGAAAGTTCCCCGTAGGGGTCGGTGAGGCAGCCATAGCCCATCATCTTACCTGGACCAGCGTAGCGGTCGAAGCCCATGAGCTCCGAGAATTTTTCCCAGAGAAAACCCAACGAATGCGGGTAAGGGACGCGCGCGAGCTTCTTGAGGCGTCCCTCATGGCCCAGGCCGATCCAACTGGAAGAAAACTCACCGATACCATCAAGGGCGATCACCACCGTGGGCTCATCAAAGGGTGAGACTGTATAGGCGCTGGCGGCGTGGCAGCGGTGGTGCTCGATGAAGTGTAGTTGGGCCCGAGGCATGCGCTCGCTCAAGAGGCGCCCAGCTTCGATGTTGGAGTGGTAGAAGGCCTCTTCGCCGGTGACGGAGCCGAAATCACCCTCGGGCACGCTGGCGGTGTCGGGCAGGTCGCGGTTGAGGCGCAAGCGCCGTTCGGGGTCAAGGGAGTAGCCGATATGATCAACGTCGGCGAGCGCCACGCCCGCCTGGGAGAGGCAGAAGGCGATGGCGTGCCAGGGCAGCTCGTGCGCGTTGTCTACGCGCGCTGGCTTGGCGTGTTTAATGCGGGTGAAGCGCTCTTCCTCCGCGGCGGCGACGATCTCGCCATCGCGCAGCAGGCAGGCAGCTGATTCATGGTAGGCGCTGTTGATCCCAAGGATGAGTGTGCTCATGAGGGCACTCTACACCCGTTTTGAGCCCTGGTGTGCGGTGGTGTCGCGGCGGCATGTTTCGAGCAGTCGAAAGAGCACAGGGAAGAGCACGCCGCATAATACGGCGAGCACGATCAGTGTGGCGCGTCCTTGTTTGTCGATGACCCCCAGCTCATGACCCAAGGTGGCGATGGCCACCACCAGCGTGAGAGGCGCGGAGAGCAGGCTGGCGATGCTGAGGATCTGTCGTGGGCGGAGCCCTTGGGAGAGCAGCAACGCCGAGGGCAGCAGGCGGGTGACGAAGGTGGCCAGCAGCAGCTCACCCGCCAAGAGCAGGGTGGGCCCGGACACAGCATGGGTCTCGAAGCGCACGCCCACCACCACAAAGAAGATCGGGATCAAAAAGCCATGCCCTACCACGGAGAGCTTCTCTTCGAGCACCTCTTTGCCGCGCAAGACGAAGGCGATGAGCGCCCCTGCGACAAAAGCGCCCACAATGGCTTCGAGGCCCGCGAGGGCGGCTAGCAGCGAAAAAGCCACCATCAACACCATAGCGCTGCGCACGCCGATCTCGCTGGCGTCATGCTCAGCCACGGCGCGTGAGAAGCGATCGGGGAACCACCAGGCCAGCGCCATCAAAATACGCAGGGAGAGCCCGAGCAGGATCAACATGCCCAGCAGCTTGCCGCAAGCCATCAGCAGCTGTAGCGAGACGCCGTGCTGGAAGAAGAAATAGAGCCCTGTCATACCGATGACGGTGACCAGCTCGCCTAGAGAGCCCACGAGCATCACCACCTGCCCCAGGGGCGAGCGCAACTTACCCGTCTCTTTGAGCACGGCCAAAGGCAGGCCCACGCTCATCGCTGCCAGCGCCAAACCCATCATGGGGTGCAGGCCCAGGGCGTGGGAGAGCGAGAAGGCCAGCCCGAAGACGGCGATACAGACGGAGAGCATCAAGGCCAAGGCACGTTTTCCGCGCTGGCGAACGGCGTTGAAGTCGATCTCCAGGCCCGCCAGGAACATCAAGATGATGAAGCCGAGCTCTGAGAGGAAGCCCACCACCTGGGCATCGTGAATCCACCCCAGGGCGTGTGGACCGACGGCTACGCCATAGCCAATGAGCAGCGCGGCCGAAGGGAGACGCAGCCGCCCAGAGAGCAGCGGCATGAGCAGCGAGCCAGCGACGAGCACCAGCAGGGCGACAAGATCATGATGGGCGCCGTGCAAGTTGCTCCTCCGCTGGGTCGAGGTGGATGCTCATCGTGTTTTTTCTGGGGCTACTTTGCCCAGGGCGTGGGCGCGCAGCGTGGGTTCTGGAGAGATGCCAAACTTGAGGCCCAAAGAGAGGGTTAGAGGGGCCTCCTTCGAGCCGAGGCCCGACCGCATCGGCAAGCTGACGTTGATGCCCACGCCAATGGATAGGCCCCCGTTGCCAAGGAGGTAGACGTAGTCGAGGGCTGGAAGCAACGCCAAGGCCAAGCGCGAGGTTTCCTTGGAGGGGCCATCAGCGAATGTTGCGATCCATAGACCCGCAGCGAGGCCAAACTGTAATTGGTGGGTCCCATGGCGTCCCCAATAGATCGGGTAAGCGACGCGGGTCGCCAGGGTCGTTATATGCTCGAGGCCAGCTGGAGCTGCTTGATTATCTTCCCCAATGCCCACGAGAAAGCGTGCCTCGAAGGCTGTCCAGTTGAGGTGCTTCCAGCGCCACTGCAAGACGCGAAGCTCGGCGCCAAAGAGGGGTTCATCTGTCGCGGGAGCCCATCCGCCCCCAAGGCCGAAGGCGAACCACTCGCGGGTGGTCGCCACCGTCTCGGCGTCGTCGCGGTCGAGGGGAACGTGCACCATGATCTTTTGCCAACCTCGTGGCACCACCACACGCTCGACGGATTTATAGGGCCATGTACCGACACGCAAAGTGTCTTTTTCGAGGGTGAGCAGCTTGGGGGTCATGCCCACGCCCTCGCCATTCAGCGAGAGCGTCATGATGCTGGGTTTCGATACGACGAAGATCGACACCTTTGTGGCTTCTTTCGTGCTGCCCATGGTGGCGCTCGCTGGGGAGCCGCTTGAGGTCTTCTGCATGAACGCAGCGGTGAGGGCGGCGCTGGCTCTTAATGAGGCTGCGAGAAATCCGCTCTCCTCACATGCGCATGCCTCGGTGGTGGCCAGCTCGGCGGTGGCGCTGCGCACCTCATAGATTGTTAGCACTGCCATGCAGCGCCCGCCAAAGCGCACCAGCTCAGGCACGATCACCCGGCTCGCTGCCAGAGCCTTGCCCAGCTCCATCGGGCAACTTCCTGCAGCGCAATTGCGAAGGGCCTCACGCCGCAGCGTTTTCAGCGTTTCTCGCACAGACTTTTCAGGGAGGAGACGAAAGGCGCCGCTTGCCGCGAGCTTGGCGTGCAAAAGGGCCTTCAAGGCATCGGTCACCTGGGGTGAGAGTGAGACGCCGCGGGTGGCAAGGCTTCCCAAGGCCACCACAGGCAGCGTTTTTTCCGAAGTAGCGCTTGGCGCTGAGGCAGCTGGCACTGAGGCAGGTTGTTTCTGTGCCTCGGCGACCCAGGGAGAGACCAAAACCAGCAGGCTCGAGACCAGCGTCGCCGAGAGACGAGGCTTCATCAGACACCAAGCCATCACGGAGTCTCCGTTGCCGGCTGCGCTGCTGCCCATGCGTTGGTACCTTTGATCAAGCGCCAAAACGAAAAACCAAAGCTCACGGTGAGCATCGCCCCCAGGGGGCGGTCTTCACCTGCCTCGGGTGAGCCGGCGAGAGGGAACATCCCGCGCAGCGAAATCCCAAAGGGCACGATGCCATCAAAGGCGTTGTAGAGGTAACTCACGCTGGGAGAGAGGCCAAAATAGCTTGTGAGCGTGGAGTTTGATTCTGTCGCGCTTTTTGCGCCATCGTCAAAGCCAAGGAAGCCTGCACCCAGCCCAAAGAGCAGCTGGTGTTGCCCTCGCGTACCCAGATACCAGGGGTAGCCAAAGCGGGTGCCTATCATCAGCAGCGAGGCGTTGTTCTTCTCGGTATTGTCCGCATCGGTTGAAGCTGGCGCCAACGCCATGTTCAGCTCCACGGGAACCCAGAAGAGCCGAGTCCATTTGATGCGTGAAAAAGAGAGAGAGAGCCCGAAGAGCAGCTTTGATGAACCTTTGACGAGGGCAGGTCCAAACTCCATAGCGAACCACTCGCTGGCGGCGGCCAACTCGAAGCGCCCCTCTTTGGTTGGCGTCATCGCTACTTCTAGCTGGCGTGTTTTGCCAGGAGAGATCTCGACATGGTGAGTCTCGTAGCCCTCGCGTAGCAGGCTCAAGCGGTAGCGTTTCTGTGGGTTGAGGGTGAGGGTCAAGGGGGTGTGTCCGCGACGAAGGTCGTCTACCAGCACCTCAGCGCTGGGCTCGGAGCGCAGGTAGACGGAGACCCTGGGGCCCGTGGGCATGGTGGGCGCGGAGTTGGACGTGGAGGAACTCACGTCTTTCTTTGAGCGCAGCGCTTTTTCGCGCCAGCGTTGCAGTGCTACCACCCCTCGTACGAGGGCCGCCCCCAGGGCGCTCTCTTGGCAAGCGAGGGGCTCAGCGTGGGCGAACTCGGTGACCTCGTCTTTGAGGTCGTAGAGCTTGATGGAGAGCAGGCAGCTCGTGCCCACCTTGGCGATCTCTGTGGCCAGGGAGCGATCCGCCGCCAGCTCGCGCCCGATGGCGATCTGACAGGAGCGATCGTAGCAGAGCTTGTAGGACTCCTTCTTTTGCGCCTTTAGCCGCTTGCGCACCACCTCTTGGGGGCTGACGCGATAGAGGCCGGTGGCTGCGATGCGCGCCGATAAGAAGGTTGTTAGTGCTTCGAGGCTGGTCTTGGGGAAGCTTACGTTGCGGGTGGCGATATCGAAGACGGCGATCACGGGTTTGCGCTCCCGCTGTGGCGCAGAGGCGGGCTCTGCGGACGCAAGCGAGCTTATCAGCAAAGGGGCGAGTAAGACGATAGGTGGCCACGTTCTTGACCTCATCAAGACCTCTTGGGCCGGTCGAGGGTCAAGACCAGCACACTGCACGGGGCTTGTCGCGCCAGGCGCAGCGCGACGTCTGGGTTGAAGAAGCTGTCACGTCGGTGGCGATAGCGGGCCATCACCACCAGGTCGCTTTTTTCTGCCATAGCTAGCAGGTGCACGATGGGGTTGCCCTCACGGTGTTCGTAGTCGTAGCGCACGTCATAGAGGTCAAAGAGGCGTCGCAAAGGCTTGACCTCGTTGTGAGCATCATCATCTTCGGCGCCCGAAATATAGCCTGGCAGATCGACGTTGAGCGCGGTGAGCTCCGCGTCCATCTTGCGGGTAAGATCGATGGCGAGCTCAGCGGCATCGATGTTGAGCCGTGAGCTGGAGATCGGCAGCAGGATGCGCTTATAAGGCGCCTTGTCTCGGGCGAAGAGCACAGGGAGCTGCAGAGCGTCGCAGAGCGCGGCGTCTTCCCCGCGCAAACCAAGGAGCCGCCAGAGTGCATGGCGCTCATAAGGCCGGGTGAGCACCACGCCTGGCCGCTGCCGCTCGAGCTGGCTTATAAAACGTGGGTCACCCACGGGGGGCAGGTTGAAGGTGACGCAGCTCTTTTCGCCCCCTGTGTGGGCCAAGGCGTCGTCGTGTTCACAGCTGATAGCTTCATTCTCTGCGCCAGGGATGCCACGGGCGACGTGGGTTACGCTGCAACTTTCGGCCAAGGTCTCTGCTTCTTGGGAGAGCGCGTCGTCTTGGCCCTCACGCTCGAGGGTGACGATATTGGGGCCGTAGGGGTGGGGAAATTGGGGCAGGCCGAGGTGCAGATACTCGGCTACCGAGGGCAGGATGTCTGGGTCGCCCACCAACAGCACGCGATCGTCCACCTGCAGGGTGGTGTCGCCCCTAGGCACGATCAGCGC
>JAFCZD010000727.1 GCA_019314525.1 Deltaproteobacteria bacterium | reverse complement strand
GCCTCCAGCACATCGCCTTTGGTCACAGCACAGGTGATCGTTGACGCTGCGGCGACGGCCGGGTTTTCAACGGCGCCCACGATCCACCCGTTCGCCCTACCAACGGAGAGCAAGCGCGTGAGCACGTCGCGCATGTCGGCGGGGCGTTCGCCCCGCTCTTTGGCCATCATGCAGGCGAGCAGGCCATCGAGCGCCTCGGGAAGTTGCGGCTGGTGAGCGCGCAGCGGCCGAGGAAGCTCCACCAGGTTGCGCCGCAAATAGTCGCGCATGTCGGTAGCCTCGATGGGTGGCCGACCGGCGAAACACTCGTAGAGCAGCACACCGAGGGCGAAGATGTCGACGCCGGCGTCCAGCGGCTCGCCACGGATTTGCTCGGGCGGCATATAGCGCGGGGTGCCGCTGATCGTCTCGCTCGTCATGGCGTGATCCACCAGGGCAAGCCCGAAGTCGATGATCTTCACCGTGGCGCTCAGCTCGTCGTCGAGCACGAGCACATTGCGGGCCGAGAGATCACGGTGCAACACGCCCACGCGGTGACATGCCGCGAGCGCCTGCGCTAGCTGGATCGCGAGCGGAAAGACGCGCGAAGGGGGCAGCGGCTCGCCGCCCGTCCATTTTGCTAACTGCTGGCCTTCGAGGTACTCCATGACGATGAAGGGTCGGTTGTGCTCGTCCGTGTCGGCATCGAAGACCTTCATCACATAGGGGCTTTGCACCTGCCTCGCAGCCTGTGCTTCGATGATGAAGCGTCGACAGGCTGCGACATCCGAAGACAAGGACGCGTTGAGGAACTTCAAGACGACCTCGCCCAATGCGTCCCCATGGCTCAACTGTTGGGCGACGAATACCGTCCCTCCACCGCCCTTTCCGAGCTGGGCAATGATCTGGTATTTTCCGTTTACCCTGCGATTGAGCCAGGTCTCCTCCATGTCGAGAGGCGAGTTCACGAGCGGAAGTCCTCGGCCTTGAGGCCCGCCTGCTTCAGGATCTCGTAGAGCTTTCCGCGCGCGATCCCCAGGTCGGCGGCGCAGGCCGCGACGTTTCCGCCAGCACGCAAGAGCGCCGACCGAACACTACTCAGCTTATCCCCCTCGTGCCGAGGGCCGCGAGGGATATGACGCGAGAGCAGCTCGTTGCTGCCATCGACGCGCGCTTCCACCACCGCCTCGCCCACCACCTGGAAGAGTTCGCGGACGTTGCCACTCCAGCGCTGCAAGAGCAGCTGCTCGACGAAAGGCGCCGTCGGTTGTGGCTGGGCGCCACGACCCTCTTCGATGCGTGTGAGGGCGTGGTGCATCAAGGGCACGACGTCTTCGCGCCGATTCCGTAGCGCTGGCACCTCAATACACGTGCCGTGCAGTCGATGAAAGAGGTCTTCACGGAAGGTGCCCTGATCGACGAGCTTGCGCAAATCGCGATGGGTAGCGCTGACAACGCGAATGTCGAGCTTCGCCTCGCGGTCGGCACCAACGGCCCTCACCACACGCTGCTCGAGCGCGCGCAAGAGCTTGGGCTGAACCGCCGTCGGTAGATCTCCGACCTCGTCGAGGAAGACTGTCCCCCGATGAGCTTGACGCAGTAAACCTGGGCGATCGTCGGTGGCGCCGGTAAATGCGCCGCGCCGCACCCCGAAGAGTTCCGACTCGAAGAGCGGCTCGGGCACGGCAGCGCAGTTCACTGCGACCAAGGGGCCCCCACGGCCGCTGGCCTGGTGAACGAGTTCCGCCACGAGCTCTTTGCCCGTACCCGTCTCGCCAGCGATCAACACGTCAGCGCGGAGGGGCGCGACGATCTCGACGCGGTGAACGAGCCGTGCCATTGCTGGGCCACCCACCAACGCGCCCACACTCGCCATCTGGGGCCACCCAAGGTAAGCGTCGATATCATCGACGATGGTGAGCAAGCTCTTTCCACAACGAACGATGTCACCAAAGCCGATCTCGAGACGCCCTTTAACGCTTTTCCCATTGACGAAGGTGCCGTTATGGCTCCCCAGGTCCCGAACCCAGGCCTGCAAATCCTTCAGCTCGAGTTCGGCGTGGGCGCGTGAGAGGCTTGGGTCATCGATGTAGATCGGTTGATCCACCTGACGACCAATGGTTCGCCGGCCTATCCCTGGGTAAAGAAATGGGCCAGCGTGTGCGCCCTCGCAAAAGAGGAGCAGCACGCCAACCCGAGCGCCCCGTTCCTTTGACGCCGCTCCCTCCTCGATCGTCAGTGTTTGCTGCTCATCGACCATCGCACCCGCGATTCCTGCCTATCACTCTATCTACATGGAAAGACAGGCGCTCTTCTGCTTAGTCATCTTGATAGCGGGATTTGGACTGGTTGTCACGAACGCAGCCCTATCGCGTAAGATCAGTATCCGGTTTTGACTAGTGATAGTGCACGAGGGTGCCCCCATCTCCCACGGCCCAGATATCATCTGCGGATGACCCCCAGATCGCGTTTAGACGCTTGGTGGTGGGAGAGGGCTGCCTGGTCCAACTCATACCATCAAAATGCAAGATGGTCCCATAGTCGCCCACTGCCCAAGCATCTGTGGGTGAACTCGCCCAAACGGCCTGCAGCCCCTGGGTGGTGCCAGATGACACTGTCGACCACGTGGTGCCATCCCAGTGCATGATCGCACCCTGATAGCCAACAGCCCACACGTCGTTGGCGCCTGTGCCATGCAGACCCCAATAAAGTCCCCCTGGGTGGTTGGTCATTCGCAGCCAGCCACCGCCTCTGTTGTGCAAGACGATGTCGCTTCCAACAGCCCAAATATTTGTTGCGGAGCTGCCCCAGATGCCGTGAAGGTAGTGGTCGGTGGGCGACGCATACTCGCTCCATGCTGATCCATCCCAGCGCATGATAAGACCGGTCTTTCCCACCGCCCATTTTTCGTCTGAGCGCGCTGCGGTGCTCTACAGCGTTTTGCGCACATGCGCTTTGCATCATGTGGATGGCTACGCCTATCTTATCGATGTGCTCGAGAAGCTCGCCTCAAAC
>JAFCZD010000726.1 GCA_019314525.1 Deltaproteobacteria bacterium | reverse complement strand
GTGGGCACATCCAAGCCAAGTGACCTCTTTCGTGCGCCACAGCCCTCTTTGTGCATCACTGGCACATCGCTTTTTCGCAACAGCTTCGAGT
This sequence comes from Deltaproteobacteria bacterium, assembly GCA_019314525.1. GTDB lineage: Bacteria > Myxococcota_A > Polyangia > JAFCZD01. Next base: position 2,904 of record JAFCZD010000726.1, on the reverse strand, counting down.
CACACGAAATGGAGCACTGGCAACTCGAGGGTGACGTTGTGCGCCGCTCGGGTAACGCCGCCATGGATGGCGCGGCGTATCTCGGCACGACGCTCTCCAACACTGGGTCGGCCCAGTGGGCCCTGCCACTCGATGCGCAAGGTGAGCACAATACCCAACTGCGGCTTCTTGTTTCGATGCCAAGCCACGGCGCCGCCTATGTTTCACTGGAGTACAGGCGCTGGGGCAACCCCTCCTGGTTAGCCCTTGGCCCACGGCGTACCGACGGCCCCGTCCCGCCCCGCGTGCTGATCTTCGAGCTCGCGCCCGACCAAGTAGACAGCACCATCGAGTTCCGCATTGGCTTAAGCATCTCTGGCACCTACTCAGGGATGATGATCGACCAAGTCGAACTCTGTGACACCCCGCTTTGAGGCTGTCTTCCTTCCAATCGAGACCTTGTCAAACCACGTCGATCAGCCAAGCTGTGTCAGTGTGGCTCTACCAAGTTAGCCGTCCATCGCATAGGGGCCGAGAATCATCACCGCTCTCCGCCGCCGGTTTCGAAACCAGGCAGCGATGAGCCCTAGACTCGTGAAAAGCAGAAGCGGGACGCTCTCTGGCAGAGTAAGAAAAGGTAGAATGGACGCCACGCCAATCACGAAAGCGTAGAAGCCGAAGTCCATGCCATGGTAGTTGTGCTCGAACCCAGCGAGCGTGATTGTAGCATGAATATCATTCACTCGGCCTGAGCCAACGACGCTTGTAGAAACACCCTCGTGCCGGCCTCGCGCCTGCTCTGTGGCGCCGCCTTCCAGGTGCTCGAAACGGGCAACGATTGCTGGGACACTCGCCAGCGCAATAGCAAGGTAGGTGATTGTCATTGCGAGTAGCTGATAGCTCCAGCCACCACGGGCTGAGCTTGCGCGACGTACGACCTCACCGACCGCGAGACCAATACCGATGCTTGCTGCAAGATAGACGTCACTGGCCGATGCTGCAAAGTCTGCATAAAAGGCGCCGCAAAGCGCTCCTGCCGCGCAGCCCGCCCCTGTGGCTTTCAGAAAACGCAACCAGCCACCGCTGTCACGAGCCTTGATAGCCGCCTCCGTGCAAGCCGCGCAGCTGATGGCTTTGCCAATTTTGAAGTATGTTGTCTTGATGCCTACACCGCAGGATCCACAAAGGGCAGCATGTCCATCGGCATCGGTGTATTCGTGTGCCTCCAAGTCGTCTTCGCCGTCATCATCTACTTCTGTATACTCATCGAGTATCTCTTCGATGTGTTCCAAGACGGTGGATGTTTCCCCATCGACCACTGATGTGCCTTCGGCTGAAAAGCTCGTCGTTTGCTTCTGGGCGCCGTCTCTGATCCAGGTGATTGCAATCTCACCCTCCACACTCTCGACGTCTAAGATGTCTTCATAATCGATGAACTCCGCCGCATGGTCGTCGTCGCCACTGAAGAAAAGACCGTCGGTCCTCGCCGTAAGCGTTGTTATATATCGACCTTCGAGACCCGCCCTGAATCGCGAAACCTTCCACTCTGCAATGGTCTCTACTTTTCCCTTGTCACACGCTGCATCTTGTTCGGTTCCTAGAGATGTGCTCATGGCTGCACGTCTATCACCTCACAGAGCGATTTGTCCAACGATCCACTCACCTCCACCAACGTTTGAGAAAAGTCCCAGCAGGTGTCAATCTGAGGGTATGTGTTCCACGAGCAAGCACGCAGGGGTTGGCATGGTCCTTCTCCTGCTGACAGGTTGCCATGACATCGCTGCCTATGGTCCCTCCACGCCAGCTGAGAGCCAAGCAGACAGCCAGCTCCCAGACAGCCAGCCCCCAGACAGCCAGCCCCCAGACAGCCAGCCCCCAGACAGCCAGCTCCCAGACAGCCAGCCCCCAGACAGCACAGTTCTCGATCTCGCGATGGCGGTCGACAGCGCACCTGCCCACGACGCCTCGAGCCTCACACCTGACCCCTGTGCAGCCAAGGTCTGGCCGACGAATGGTACGACCATCACAATTCAGACCGCCAACGCAGCTTCCCTGGCATCAACCGTTGCCAACGCCATCCCATACACCACTATCCTTCTTGCGAATGGCACGTACGACCTCACCAGCACACTCAACTTCGACACCCCTGGGGTGATTCTACGCGGCGCAAGTGGCGACCAAAACACCGTCACCCTGACCAGCTCTAAACCCGTTGAACCCCTAATCCGTATCACCGCCTCCGAAGTCATCCTGGCTGATATGACCATCACCGTGGACAACTCTGTGGCTGTGGACATCGAAGGTGGCTCCTCTGCCAACACCCTGGGGGTCCGCATCCACCATGTGCTCTTTTCCGATGCGGGAGGCCGAGACACAAAAGGCGCCGACACCAACCAGAAGCTCTTGGACTCCGGCGGGGCTGTGCGCATCTCCCGCTATGGCACTTTCTACGCAGATGATGGCGAAATCTCCTGCTCTACATTCGAGTTGACGACCCAAGGACGAGACAAGCTAGCAGCCGCCTGCAGCATCTTCGGCATTGGAGCATTTCGCGCAAAGGGCTGGCGTGTGCACCACAACACTTTCGTGGGTATCCGTTGCAACGGGCTAATCGCCAGCCCTGCCATCTCCTTCGCCTCGGGGAGCCGCGACACCCTCGTTGAAAACAATCGTATCCTCGACTCTTTCGTCGGCATTCGCTTTGGCACCTTCCAAATCCCTGCCGATGCCGGAAACCCAAGAACCTACGATTACTCCAGCTGTGGGTTAGGGAGCTACTACGAACATGTGGGAGGCATCATCCGCAACAACGTGATCTGGTCGGCGACCTCTACGCCCGACAGCGGCGTCGCGCTCTGGCTCGCATGCGGCACAAAAGCTGTTCACAACACCCGCTTTAGCGTGAAGGGGTGGTCGTCAGCCGCC
>JAFCZD010000725.1 GCA_019314525.1 Deltaproteobacteria bacterium | reverse complement strand
ACCTGGGTCAATACGTCGAGGTGCTCACCGAGGCTATAGGGCCAGCGCCAGCCGCCGGAGTGCAGGTTGCGGTAGGTGCAGACGAGGTCGGGGCGCTGCTGCTCCACCAACTCAAGCAGCGCGCCTACGCTCGCGCACTCGCTGCCCTTGGCGTCGCGCCATTGCACGTCATCGCCGAGGACCTCGAGGTAGGCGCGCAGGTGGTCGCCAAAGAGCCGCGTCTCGTAGTCGTCCAGATCGGAGACGACCAACACAGAGTTGATCTCCACGGGCTTGTAGGCGAAGAGGGTTTTGTCGGCAGCCTTGAAGATGCTCTCGAATTGATCGATCTGGGTCATAGTCGCCAAGCATACGCCCTTGGGCTGTGCGGGCAAGATGGCAGCGCGCATACCGGTATGATCGGAACCGTCGATGACCGGCCAAACACAGCCAGCGCCGTGGGAACGTTCGTGCGTGCAGATGGAGAGCGCATAGCCATCGCAACTGGTGGCCGTCCGCGTTAGAATCGCCCCTCGTGAACGAAAGCAAAGGAGTAGCGCGCGCCGACAAGCCCCTGTGGCGGCGCGTCTTGGTGGGGCTGGCTCGCGGTGTGGGCGTGGTGCTCACCGTGGTGGTGGCCTTGGTGGCAGCCCTGCTGCTCTTTTTGGCTCACCCACCGGCAGACTTGATGCGTCGCGCGGCGCTGCCCGTGGTGGCGCAGGTGTTGGGGCACCCAGTAGAGTTGGGCGCCTTCGAGCTAGACCTAGGGCGACAGGGACACATCGAGCTTCGCGACCTGGTGTTGCCGCCCTTGCCTGGCTACGAGCTGCCGCTCTTGACGCTCTCTCGCCTCACGGTGGACTACGACGCGCGCGCCGTGGGCGAGGGCAAGCTGGTGGTGCAGCGTGTGGAGGTGGAGCAGCCCACGCTCTTCGTCGAGGCTCGAGAGGGCAAGCTCAACTGGCTGGCGTTCCTCGACAAGCTCGCCCAGGGGAAACCCAAGGCCCCAGAGCCTCCTGAGCCAGAGGCCGAGGTCGAGCCCAAGCTGGCCGGCGCCGAGCCCAGCCCCTTCGAGGTGGTGTTGAAGCGATTTGCCGTGACGGGGATCTCGGCTTATGTGCAAGACGGCGAGCGCACGGTGTTGCTCGATGCCCTCGACATTGGGGCCGAGGGGCGTCTGCGTGGGCATGAAGCCGACATGACCCTGCGCGTGAAGTTGGCGCGCCGCAACCCCAAGGGCGCGAGCATCGCCCTCGCCGTGCAGAAACCGCAGCCCCTCGAGGCCTACCTCGATACACGCCTTGAGATCGAAGCGCGCTTGACCCGCATGAAGCCCTTGGCGGCGACGTTCACTCTCGCGCTGGATGTGGGTGCTGAGCGCGTGGTCAGCGCCTACGCCGTGCCGCCGCTGAAGCTTGGTCTGCGCATGGCGGGAGACCTCGACCAGAAGCTCGATCGCGCGCGCCTGCAGCGCTTCAAGCTGAATTTGGATGGGGAGGAGTTGGTGGACCTTCAGGCCACAGTGGAGGGCTTGCAGGGGCAGCAGCGGGTGGAGGCGCACCTGGTGGCGCTGACCCTTCCTTTCGCTCGCTTGGCACAATACGCGCGCGCTGTGGTCTCGGGGGTCGATCTTGGGGGAGCACTGAGAGTTCGCGACTTGAAGCTGCGGGCTGCGCTCTCGGAGCTTGGCAAGGGCCTGCCGCCTCATCTCTCGGGCAGGGTGGAGTTTGATAAGCTGCGCGCCAAGGTGCAGCTGCCCCTTGGAGGGCTCGCAGCCCAGGGCAAGGACGCGGCTCTCGCCGGCGGCGTTGCAAAGCAAACCCTCGCGTTGAAAGAGCTCTCGGGGAGCATACGCTTCGCCGCCGCGCGAGGCGCAGCGGGTGCTGCGGCTGATGATTCGGGCACCCTCTTGGCGGGGCTGCCAGAGCCAAACGCTGCGGCCCAGCCGTCGGACAAGAGCTCTGGCGTGCAGGCGATGATCAACCTGCATCTGGCGGGCTTGGCGGCGCCGGGTGCGAAGGTTGGCAACCTCGATCTCGACGTGGCAACAGCGGTGACTTTGAAGGGGCTCGCACCGCAGTCCGTCGCCGGTCGCTTGCGTGTGGCACTGGGGGGCGCGAGTTATCGTCATCCCGTGCATGGCGTGTTGCGTGCTTCGACGCGTCTGGCCGTGGACGCCCACGCCCACCTTCCGAGCCGCGCGGCGAGCCTCAAGCGTTTGGACCTGAGCTTCGAACGCCTGCTGCGGCTGCACCTCTCTGCGCAGGCGAAGGACTACCAGAAGGGGCCCTTTCGCGCCCACGTCAAGCTGAAGCCGGTGTCGTTGCGCGCCCTGCTCGCGCGCATGCCCGCGAAGATCCGCCGCTCATTGCCCCTCGCGCGCCTCAAGGGCCAGGTGGGCTTGGAGCTCCATGCTTCGGGGCGCCCTCCTCCAGCGGGAGCCTCTCCCTTGGCGCTGCCTTTGCGTTACGATCTGCGCCTGGCGCTCTCGGATATTTCGGCGGTGTTACGCGGCAAAAAAGGCAAGCCGGGCCCGCGAGTGCGAGACCTCGACAGTCGCTTGCGCGTTCGAGGTCGGCCCGGGCGGGTGGAGGTGCAGGGCAAGCTTTCGCTGGCTGAGGCACGCGAACCGGCCCAGGGCATTCGCGTGCAGGGCATCGAGCTCTCGGCGCTCTCAGCCAGCATCTCGCCCAACAAGCTCAAGGCCGAGCTGGCCCTGGCGGTGAAGCGCGTGCAGCAAGATGCCCTTGGCTTGCGCCTGGACCAACGCGGGTTGCGCCTCAACTGGCGCGCCAAAGCGGCCCTGGGGGGGCGGGGAGTGTCCGCGCTGCTGCGCAAGCGGCGCGCCAAGCTCGGAGAGGTCGAGGTGGTATTTGATGGCGGCCTGAAGCGTGTGCACGCTAGGTTGCCTGGGGTCGACGCCGATCTGAGGGGTACACGCTTTTCCCTGACGGTGAAAAAGCGCGCGGACGCCAAGGCGCCTCTTTCGTTGCAGGTGGGCTTTGGTTTTGATGGGATG
>JAFCZD010000724.1 GCA_019314525.1 Deltaproteobacteria bacterium | reverse complement strand
GCGCGTTGGGCTCCTTTGTAGGCGATGAGGATATGGGCGCCGGCCAGGCGATCCGGCCTCGGGCCCTTCTTCTCTGCCTTGGTGGCTGACGCCTTGGTGGCTGACGCCTTGGCTGAGCCGCCAGCCTTGGCTTCCTGCGCGTTGGAGGGCGACGGGTGGGACCCGGCGCAGCTGGTGATAGCCATGGAGTAGCCGAGCAAAGCGGCAAGTTTGAGCACGTGTTCTTCCTCCGATGCTTCTTCGAGGAGAGACTGGCAGCTTCTGTTCCCACGAGCAACGCCAGGCGGTGCATAGTCGGTGCATAGGCCGTGCATGGTCTTCTGGTTTAGCTCGTCGGAGTATTATGCATCGCCGGTGATGGGCGTCACAGAGCAGCGTTGCGGCGGTTGCTAGAGTCCGTCGTATGACAGTCAAGACGAAGCACCTCGCGCTCTTGCTCACCCTTGCCGCGACGACCCTCATGGCGGGTTGCTCCCATCACGTCTATTCCCCCCCAGCTCGAGCGCCCAGCCTGCGCTCCGCGCGCAACCTCAAAAAGGGCGTCACCTCCGTTCAGGCTGCAGCCCACATGCAAGGTGCCGTCTTTGGCCCCGAAGTGGCCGGTGGCAGTGTGAGCGTGCACCGGGGCATCACGCCTGAAATCGAATTGGGCGTCGATGTGACCCTGCTTGAAGTCCTTGGGTCTTCCGGGGCCAACCTGGACCGGGGAATCTACAGCGGTCGAGTGGAGGGGCGCTTCAACCCACAACGCAACCACTATGTCGCGCTCTTTTCCGGGCTGGGCGGGGGCTACGCGCCAGCGGGCGGTGGTTTCGTCAGTGGAGACCTGGGCGTCACCCTGGGCTTCGAAAACTGCTATGTCACGCCCTTCACCAGCCTCGCCGCGCTGGTGAGCGTTCCCATCAACGCACGCCCCGTGGACACGCGCGTCGGGGTGTCAGACAAGCCCGAGATCAGCCAGGCACAGACAACCTTTGGTGCACAGTACAGCTTTGGTGCGCGGGTACCTCTCGGTGGCTGGAGCAGCTGTCCACAGAGGGTTGCGCCGGTAACGCTCGCCGTGGGCATGGGATTCACCTACCTCAACGATGGCGACAAGACGCAAGGCTTTTTGGGCATGTCAGGGGCTGTGGAGTTTCGTTTTTGACGGTGACGCCCCTGGTGGCACAACCAACCTCGCCTCGTCAGGAAGGCAGAACGCGTTGGCTCTTTCCAGCATCGCTCGCGCTACCTCGAAGTTCGCCAGTTCCAAAGTCGCTGCGAAGCGCTGGGCTTCGCAGATCATGTTGATGCAAGGGGCCGCACGGCTGTTTTGCGACATCGCGCGCAGGGCCAGCAGATAGTTTTCGCGGTAGACCGTGGGAATCAACACCCGCACCAGCCCCGCCTGGATCAGCTCGGCGTTCATCATGATACGAGCTACGCGGCCGTTGCCGTCATCAAAGGGGTGGACCTCCGCCACAGCGAACATGATGAAGATGGCACGTTCCAGCGGTTGCTCTAGTGCTTGGTAAATCTCGAATGCGCGCTCCAAGGTTCCCCGAACGAGCACCGGCGTGACGAAGTGGGTGGAGCCTGCCTTGTTGGCCACTTCCTTGAAGAGCCCTGGCCGTTTGTCTGGCCGGGCTGACATGATCATCGCGTGACGGTTGCACAGCAACTCCAGCAAGGCGTCCGCCGAGCCGGGCATACGGCACATCTCCTGCTCGTTCGAGACAATCCTGAAGGTGCCAATGATGTCGTGGGCATCCACAGGGCGGTGGGTGGGAATGACCTGGTCCATGACGATGGCCCGCGCCTCCTCCACCTCGAACTCAGTCCCCTCAATGAAGTTGGAGAAATAGGCCTCAAAGAAGGCGTTGTGTTGCAATTCGCCTGGGCTCAGTCGGTCTTCGATGAGCGATGGCAGTGGCTCGCTGCGCAGGCTGGCATAGAGCGTTGTGAAGAGTTCCAGTCGCGCGGGATCGTAGGGGCGCCCAGCGGCGCGGGCGAGGGCTTGTGGTGACGAGAGTGTGTCAGCTGGACCTGTTCCCAGGAGTGCGCGGATTAAGCCCTCGAGCAAGGGTAGCTCTCGCTCGAGACCTAGCTCTCTGGCGAGCTGCTGGGCCTCATCGCGCAACTTGTTGAGTCCGTCTTCTCCGCGGACGTGGAGGATCGACTCCAGGCGTTGTTCGAGCGCCTCGCGGCTGACCGTTTTGCGGACTGTGGTCCGCTGGCGGCTTGGCTGGAGGTTTTCCAGCAGTGCTCGCGCCTCGCAGGAGATGTGCAGGCCACCTACGAAGGGGAGGTCGAGCGCCGTAGCTGCAGGCCCCTCGAGGAGGCGCACAACGATGCCAGGCAGGTGGACCTTCTTGGTGTAGGGGTAGGTGATGAAGAGGGTCTTCTCCACCGGCCTCCCTTCGAGCGCGCTACGGTGACTGAGCAGTGCTCCTGGGTAGAGGCTCGCGAGGATGGGGTAGAGGTTTCTGGTGACCAGGGTCTCGGGAGGGGCAATGAGGTTGGAGGTATAGACGCGCTGGCAGAGCTTCCTGAGTCGCCCCGCTTTGAGCTCCTTTTGGATACCCCTGGACTGGTTTGGGTCCTTGGATGCGAAGATGATCTCGGGAAGCATCGTGGACTCCGTGGGTCTTCCAGTAACACTCCTGTAGTGTTGTAAATGTTCCAGTAAAGGGGGGTAAATGTCAATAGTCGTCCATTAAGCGCCCGCCTATGTCGGAACTTTTCCAGTAAGCACCTTGCTATGTCGAAACCCTTCCAGTAAGCTCAAGCAGCAGAAGAGGCCTTGCCCCGGCCCTGCTTGATCTCGATCCAGACGAAGATCCCGACGATGGCGGCGCCTGCGATCACCATCGCCAGGGTTAGCAGCTCGGTGCCCCCGAAGCCCGCAGGCAGAGTGTTGGCCATGTCCACGCGCTTGCCTGCCACCACGCCGAAGGTCTTGAAGGGCCAGATGGCGTAGAGCGATCCCACCACCAGCCCCATCAAAAAGGCCATGGTCA
>JAFCZD010000200.1 GCA_019314525.1 Deltaproteobacteria bacterium | reverse complement strand
GGGCGTCGCGACGAAGCTCTTGATGCGGGCCAGCTCTCGCCCGAAGAACACCTCGCTTAAGTCATTCCGAAAGAATCGATTCCCGCCTGCGCGGGAATGACAGGATCCCCCAGTGCCAGGATAATTTCGCGGCGGTCCTGCGCGGGAATGACAGGATCCCCCAGTGCCAGGATAATTTCGCGCTTCCTTCCGCCAAGTCATCCCCGCGAAAGCGGGGATCTGTCAGCGGTCTTTGACCAGGTACTCGGCGACGCCGAGAGCCAGCTTGCTGGCGATCTCTCTGGCTTTGTGCTCACGCGGCTGTATGGGGTGCAGGCCGTCGAATTCCCAGACGAGGTCTTTGCGCACCTCGACGCCAATGGCGCTGGTGCGGTTGGCATAGTTGCGATAGTCGCCGACGAGCTGCGGGCGGTTTTTCACGAAGCGATGAATCTGATCGTAAGCCGCGCGGGCTGCTGAAAACTCGGTTTCACGCCCCCCAGGGGCCTTGCGGAAGCGGTGCAGGTAGCCGCTGAGAGCTTCAGCGTCGGCTAGGCGCAGGTTGGTATTGAGGAGCATCTCCCACACTAGCTCAAAGGCTGGGTCGTGGATGGTCTCGGCGTGTTTGCTGTTGAAGCGGCGCCGCACCTCACGAAAGAAGAGCCAAGGTTGGCTGCGGATCTCCAGGCTGCCGTCGGGCAGGCAGTAGGGGTAGTTATGCTCCACCAGCAGGCCCGATTTTTCCAGAGTGAGGGCCAGGCGATCGCGCAGTACACGGTGGGCGCTGGACTCGGCGAGCACGTCGGGAAAGAGCGGGTCGAATTGGTTGTAGGGCAGCCGCGAGCGTTGCTGATAGCTCAAGGCGCGGGTGAGGATGCTCACCTCGGGGCGCTGGGTGAGGCTGGCGTTATGCTCGTCATAGGAGTGGATACCCAAAAAGAGCAGCTTGCCGTCCAGGGCGGCTTCCATGCCGTGGGATATTTGGTCGTAGTATTTCTCCAAGATCAGGCGCTTCTGGTCGTGATCGAGGAGGTGCGAGAGGGGCTGAATGATCGCCATGCGATCGATCTGCAGGGCGTCTGGTGGGCTGCTTCCTGGGAAGCGGTTGAAGTCCATCACCATGCGGGCGGTGGTGACCCGATAGTAGCCCGCGAGGCCCAAGGTCTCGGCGAGGCATTGGGCGACGATGTTGGCGCCCCAATCGCGCTCGATGGTGTACTTGGAGCAGAGTTCGCCGCTGCGCACGATCTTCTTGAGTTGTGGCGCGCTGAGGATCCAATCGGGGATCACATCACCATCGTGCACCGTGTGCACCATGATCCGCGAGCGGTACTCCTCGGGGCAGAGCGGCGTCCGGTTTGGTGTGACCTTGACGAACTCAAAGGGAGCACAGTCGTCGGCGCGGTAGTCGACGCAATCTCCCATGTTTGCATTCATATTAAGGGGTATGCGGGAGGGCGGGGTTTCACGCAAGGAAATAGCGCCGTGGAGTCTACTCAGCGCCGAAACACGAAGGGGTAGGTCACAGTAGCCGCTTGTCCCTTGGGGAAGGCCCAGCTGCGCACCATGGCCTGGACGCACTCGGCGACGCCGGAGTCGCCCAAGGTGTTCTTCGCGATGGCGGCCTTCTGCACGCGCCCCGTCGCGTCGATGCGGATGCGCAAAACGACCTTGCCCGCGAGCCATGGGTTGCGTTTAGCCCGGCGCTGATAACACGAGCGGATCAAGGGGGCGCGGCGCCGGAAGAGCTCATGGATGCTCGTGGCGCCTAGATCTGCTGCAACCGGCGGCTTGACCACTTTACGAACAGGATCCTTGACCTTGATGCGGAGTGTCACCTTTGCTGGTTTGGCGTTCGCTATCTGCACCCAACGCCGCTCGATCAGCCGCCCATGACGGGTGAGTTCTACCAGATGCCGACCTTCCGCTGCCCTCAGGGCCAAGTTCGTCTCACCCAGCATCCTACCATCGAGGCGTAGTTGAGCGCCTCTGGGTCGGCTCGTGACTCGCAGGACCCCCGTGTTGGCCAAGACGCGGTGCAGGCCCCTCCAGCGCACCAGGTGCAGCGCTGGCTCTAGGGTCACCTGTATGGGTTTTGCCTGCATGGGCTGCACAGCCTCGCCCGAGGCGCGTTGGATTCGTAGCCGCTGGCCTTCCTTCACCTTCACGCTCGGACCCCGCGCCTTCTGCGTCTGCTCGTCGATGGGTGTGGCGCGGACCGCGCCATGGTCTACCTGTAGCTCGGTGGTGTCGCGGGTGAGGCGCAGGGAGAAGCGCGTGCCTACCACCTCGACGCGCAAGCCTCCCGCGATCACCTCGAAGTGTTGGTTGGGCTCGAGGCGCTGCACCTCGAAGAACGCTTCGCCGCTGAAGAGGCGCAGCCGCTGCTCGTTGCTGGTGAGATGCGAGAAGGCGAGCTCTGCATTGGAGCGCAGCAGCACGCCGGTGTTCTGTTGCCATTGTAGCGTGGCCGTGCCGTCTTTCTTGGTGAGCACCCGATCTCCCACCACGAGGGGGCGCTGCAGTGTGAGGGGCGCGATGGCCGTGCCCGTGGCAGGCAGGACTCTCACATCTCCACTCAGCAAGATGGCGAGGGCCGCCAGCTCTTGTTCTACAACCGGAGGAGCCAGCGGCGGGGAAGGAACAGGAGAGGGGACCTCCACGGCCTGGAGTGAGCGCGTCGGCGTGGGGCTTGGGCCCTCCTTTGAGATGACGACGCCTACCACCAACCCGAGCGCCGCCGCAGCGGTGATCCCGAGAGCAGCCCAACGCCAGGACAATCGTCGTCCCTCGCTCGTCGGCTGTGTTGGCTTCTCCTGCGCCAGGCGCCAATGGAGGCAGGTCTCCATCTCACGCCACGAGGGCGCCGGGGGCTGCTCTTCGGCGACATGGTCGCAGGCGCCCTGAGCTCTTTGCATCTCTTCGTAGGCGGCGGCCAGCTCTGGCTCACGTTCTAAGCGAGCCAGTAAGCGCGCGTGGCGTGCTTCAGGGAGCGTTTCGTGCAGCAACTTCACGAGGCGCCCCAAGTCACGTGGGCTCACGCGACTCACGATTGACCCCCTCTCGCATCCACTGGGGCGTCCTTTTGCCTCAGCCATGCCTCGCTCTCGATGGCCTTGCGATAGAACTCCTTGCGGGCGTAGTGCAGGCGTGTGCGCACGGTCAGCGCGTTGGACTGCACCACATCAGAGATCTCCTTGGCGTTCATGCCCACGATGTCGCTAAGGATGAAGACCACACGCTTTTTTGGGGCGATGGTGTCGAGGATCGCGTAGACCTGACGAGAGGAGTCTCTGCGCTCCAGGGCGCGCAGTGGGGTTTCGTGGTCAGGTAGGTCCTCCTTGAGGCTGGTGTAGCCCTCGGGCCGCCGACGTTTGCGGCGGATGCGCTGCAGGCCGACGTTGACGCAGACACGGTAGAGCCAGGTGCTGATCTTTGATTGGCCGCGAAAGCGCGGCAAGGAGCGAAAGACCTCGATGAAGACGTCTTGGAGGGCGTCTTCTACCTCGCCGTTGGGGCCGAGCACGCGGTAGAGGGTGCGCAGCACGTCGTCACGGTAGCGCCGGTAGAAATCCCCTTGGGCGTCGCGATCACCTTGCTGACAGCGCGAGACGAGGTCCGCGTCGCTGAGAAGTTTTGGGAGCTCGCCGCTACTGGTAGCCAATCGCAACATCTCCTATGAGTTGCCTCAAAGGTGGAGGGCGTTCATCGACTTCTGCTCTTCAGGCAGTATGACCTGTGTTGGGGATGGATGCATGGTTCTCAGCTCTCATAGAGTGCGTTGTGGGGTGTTGCGGTGCGTTGCAGGCTCGTGACCCCATGCTATCCTCGGCAGAGTGGGGGGCTGACTTCTTGCAGCGAGGATGTCTATGCGTCTTATTTTACCTGTTTTTTTCGTAATGGCTCTCTCCTCATGTGGCCAGGACCCTTCAGAACCTGTCGGCCAAAACAAGCAGCCGATCATCAACGGCCAGCTTTGCAATGAAGGGGATCACCCCAGCGCGGTGGCGATCATGCTCGACGCCAAGGCGGTCTTTACAGAGTTCAACTTCGACATGGAGTTGCGCACGCCCATCTGCACGGGGACCCTGATCGCTCCTGATGTTGTGCTGGCTGCCGCGCATTGCGTGGAGGCAGCGTTGCTGACCATGGGCATGGGCAATGTTGAAGACGAGACCTATTATGTGGTCTTCACCGCCAACCTCATGGCGTATTCGAACCCCATGGCTGGCCTGCCGCCTGAGATGGGTGGTGTGCCCCTCGAGCCCCTGCCCGCAGATGCGCGAAAGGTCAAAGCTTGGATCGCCAACCCAGCCTTCGACGTGGAGGACCTCAATGACTTCCCCGATGGTGTCAACGACAACCTCAACGATGTGGCGTTGCTCTTTCTTGAGACGCCCGTCACCGACGTCAAACCGGCCATCGTGATCACTCCTGAGGAGACAGCACAGCTTGTGGAGGACAAGGAGGTCTATGTGGTGGGTTGGGGCCAGCAGGTGCCCACGGTGAATGCCTTCGCGCCGCCAGAGCCTGGGACGGTCGGCCTCAAAGTCTGTGGGCCGACTTTTATTAACGAGATCGGCGAGTTCGAGATGCAGATCGGCGGCGGACCTGAGACCACGCGCAAATGCCACGGCGACTCCGGTGGACCAACCTACATGATGGTGGAGACAGAGTTTAGCGAGAAGGAGCGAGTGGTGGGGATCACCTCGCATGCCTACGATGAGACGGACTGCGAAAAGGGTGGCGCGGATACGCGCGTCGACGTTTGGTTCGAGTGGATTGACGAGCAGATGCGGGCAGGGTGCGATGATGGCACACGCTCGTGGTGTGAGGTGGCCGGAATCATCTCCCCAGAATATTATGAGCCCAAACCTGAGGCCGATGCTGGCGTGGTGGCGGGGGATGGCGCTGAGAGCACGACGAGGCGGAGCGGCTGCGGTATCAGCGGTGAGTCGGGCGATCGCGGACCCACGGGGTTGGCCTTTGTGCTCCTGTTGGCGGCGATCTTTGCCGCTCGGCGACGTCAGCGCTAGACGTTCACGCCATAAGTCGTAAACCTCATCGCAAACCTCAGCTGGTCATCGCGCGGAGCCCACCTGTGCTGGCTGACGAGGGCAGCGGAAGCACCTCGAAGGCTGGCGCGAAGAGCAGATCGCCACACGCTGCGAGTGTTCGTGGCGTTCGGTGCGTCGCCGCGACCAAGATGTCACCTTGTTGGGTATCGATGCAGAGCAGGAGCTGAGCGGAGGATCGCGCGCTGTGGGCGATCACGGGGTGGATGGCGCCCAGGGGCACGCCCACGAAGCTGAGCACGGCACGTTTCCTCAGCACCACAGTGGCGCTTGTTCTGAGCTGCCCAAAGGACGCCAGATCGGAGCGGCTTTGAGCTGAGTGGCGTTTGTCGCGTTTGCGCCGCTTGTTCATGGCTGTCCAGCTGCGTGCTGGCTCTGGTCGGACGGCTCGGCCGACATCAGCTATCAACGTGAGCACGCGCTCGATGTCGCCGCTGACCACCTGCTGGTGGCCCGGCGCCGCACCACGCTGGTCTGGATGCTCAGCGACGAAGTGGCGCCACGCGTCGAGGGTGTAGACATGGTTCTTGAGGTCGTTTGCAAGCCACAAATGGCCTTGATGGTCGGCATGAATGACGGGCATTGGAACACTCCAGTCAGACTCTTGGCGGTTATCTTGGCTTTGGGAACTGCAACCTCCGTACCAGCTCCGTGTTTGAAAAAGCGCCGTTAACCCTATGAAATTAGGTGTGACGTGGGTGTGAGCTGGGGGGAGAAGTCTCACCATGGAGAGGGCCAGGTGGCCCCATGAGGTCTGTGAAGTGGCAAGAGAGGAGTTAGAGGATGGGGGAGTTAGAGGAGGGAAGAGTAGAGCAGACGAAGCCTGCTAGAGATACCTACCACTCACACTTGTAGGCTGCCATGCCCTTCTTGGCGGCTTCCAGAGCGTTGGTGCAGGCCGTCGCCATGGCTTTTTTGCCAGCGTCGGTCGCCGCAGCTTTTTTCCAAGCAGCAGCCATCGTGACGATGCCTTTTTTCATGGCAGCGCGGGCAGCCTCAGGCACCTTGCCGTCGAGACATGCGGTGTATTTCGTCAGATAGTCGTCACACTCTTTGACGCCAGTCTTCTCGATGGCACCAGCAGCAGGTGCTTCTTTTTTGGCCTCTTCTTTTTTGGCCTCTTCCTTCTTGGGCTCTTCCTTCTTGGTCACGGTAGCGGCGGGCTCAGCCTTGGCTGGCTCGGCCTTCTTTTTGTCACAACCTGTTGTCATGACGGCACCAACAAAGGCGAGAGCGCAGAGGATTGTCAGAGAGCGTTTCATTGAGTTCTTCTCCTTGTTTGGGTTCGTCCCAAATTCAAACATCAAAATCCTTGGCGCCCCCATGGCGCCCTTGGGCCTACTTCGTCGTCCCACAAGAGGGGTGGGACGAGGCGATTCTAACAGCAAATTACTATCTGCCTATACTTTATGGGTGTTCCCGAGTAGTGCTGTAATTCTGGTAGCATAGAGCAGGGGTTTTTGTGGCTAGGCCGCAGAGCCTGACTTTTTCAGTGTGGCGCGCAGCAGATCCCGGTTTAGTTGGGCGATGAAGGAGATGCTCACCCCCTTGGGACACGCCGCTTCACACTCGGTGTGGTTGGCGCAGTTTCCAAAGCCTTCCTGCTCCATCTGGCTGACCATCTTGTGCACGCGCTCCCAGCGCTCTGGTTGTCCCTGGGGCAGCAGCGCAAACTGGGAAACCTTGGCGCTGGTGAAGAGCATCGCCGAGGCGTTGGGGCAGGCGGCGACGCAGGCTCCGCAACCGATGCACTCGGCAGCGTCCATCGCCCGGTCGGCCTGGGGTTTGGGGATGGGGATCGCGTTACCGTCAGGTGCGCCGCCCGCATTGGCTGCCACATAGCCCCCTGCCTGCATGATGCGCTCGAAGGGCTCTCGATCGACGATGAGATCCTTGAGGATCGGGAAGGCTGTCGCACGCCAGGGCTCAATCCAGATCTCCTCACCATCCTTGAAGGAGCGCATATGGAGCTGACAGGTGGTGGTCTGGTGTGGCCCATGGGGGATACCATTGATCACCAGGCCACACGCGCCGCAGATCCCCTCACGACAGTCGCTGTCGAAGGCGAAGGGTTCTTTGCCCTCTTCGATCATGCGCTCGTTGACCAGGTCGAGCATCTCGAGGAAGGACATATGGTCGCTGATGCCTGGGGCGTCGTAGGTTTCCATTCTTCCGGGCTTGTCGGGACCGGCCTGACGCCAAACGTGAAGCGTGAGTCGCATTATTTGTAACTCCTCGTCGAGGGCATGACGTATTCGAAGGTGAGCGGCTCGCGGTGCTCTTTGGGGGGCTCACCCACGCCTTGGTGCTCCCACACTGAGACATGCGTGAAGTTCTTGTCATCCCGGAGCGCTTCGCCCTCCTCGGTCTGATACTCCTCGCGGAAGTGGCCGCCACAGGACTCGTTGCGCGTCATGGCGTCGACGCACATCACCTCGGCGAACTCAAGGAAGTCGGCTACGCGGCCGGCGCGCTCGAGGGTTTGGTTGAGCTCGGTCCCGCTGCCCGTGATGTTGACCTCGTTCCAGAATTGCTCGCGCAGCTCGGGGATCTCGGTCAGGGCCTGCTTCAGCCCGCTCTCGCTGCGCTCCATGCCGCATTTTTCCCACATGATGCGGCCCAGCTTGCGGTGGTAGTAGTCGGGTGCCTTGCCACCCTTACGCTTGGCGGACACGAGCTTGTCTACGCGCTGGGTCACCTCCCGCTCCACATCGACGAAGGCGCTGTGGTCGGTGGAGAGGTCCTCTAGCTTGGCTTGGGCCAGATAATTACCGATGGTGTAGGGGATCACGAAGTAGCCGTCGGCGAGCCCTTGCATCAGCGCGCTGGCGCCAAGGCGGTTGGCGCCATGATCGGAGAAGTTGGCCTCACCGAGCACGAAGAGGCCATCGACGTTGCTCATGAGGTTGTAGTCGACCCATAGCCCGCCCATGGTGTAGTGGGGGGCAGGGTAAATACGCATGGGCACCTTGTAGGGGTTGTCGTCGGTGATGCGCTCGTACATATCGAAGAGGTTGCCGTAGCGATCCTCGATAGCTTTGCGTCCGAGGCGGCTGATGGCGTCGGCGAAGTCGAGGTGCACGCCGCGCTCGAAATTACCCACGCCGTGGCCCTCGTCACAGACGATCTTGGCGGCGCGGGAGGCGACGTCGCGGGGCACGAGGTTGCCAAAGCTTGGGTAGCGGCGCTCGAGGTAGTAGTCGCGCTCATCTTCCGACATGCGCGCGGCCTCTGCCGCGGTCACGTTCCTGGTGTCTTTGGGCACCCAGACGCGCCCGTCGTTGCGCAAAGATTCGCTCATCAGGGTTAGCTTGGATTGATACTCGCCGGCCACCGGGATGCACGTGGGATGGATTTGCGTGAAGCAGGGGTTGGCGAAGCCTGCCCCGCGCTTATGGGCGCGGTAAGCCGCTGTCACGTTGCAGCCCATGGCGTTGGTGGAGAGGAAGAACACGTTGGCGTAGCCGCCCGTGGCCAGACAAACGGCGTCAGCCTCGTGGCGCTCAATGCTGCCATCGATGAGGTTGCGCGTGATGATTCCACGCGCCTTGCCCTCGACGACGACGATGTCGAGCATCTCGCGGCGCGCGTGCATCGTCACCTTGCCCGAGTCGATGGCCCTCGAGAGCGCCGAGTAGGCGCCGAGCAGCAGCTGCTGCCCTGTTTGCCCGCGGCTGTAGAAGGTGCGCGAGACCTGGGCGCCACCAAAGGAGCGGTTGTCGAGTAGCCCGCCATAGTCGCGCGCGAAGGGCACGCCCTGAGCGACGGCTTGGTCGATAATATTCACCGAGAGCTGGGCGAGGCGGTAGACGTTGGCCTCACGGGAGCGAAAGTCTCCGCCTTTGACTGTGTCGTAAAAGAGGCGGTGGATGCTGTCGCCGTCGTTCTGGTAGTTCTTTGCGGCGTTGATCCCGCCCTGGGCGGCGATAGAGTGGGCACGGCGCGGGCTATCTTGAAAGCAGAAGAGCTTGACGTTGTAGCCGAGCTCGGCCATGGACGCCGCGGCTGCCCCGCCCGCGAGGCCTGTGCCGACGATGATGACATCGTATTTACGTTTGTTGGCTGGGTTGACCAGCTTCATCTCAAAGCGGTGGCGGTCCCATTTCTTTTCAATCGGGCCGTCGGGGATGTTCGCGTCTAGTCGCATGGGTTCTCGTCCTCGGCGCGCCACGGGGCGCACCGCGCTAAGAGGTCTTATTTACTTAATGAAGCCCACGAGCACGGCGATGGGGATCGAGACGTTCCCCAGGGCGA
>JAFCZD010000723.1 GCA_019314525.1 Deltaproteobacteria bacterium | reverse complement strand
CGTGGATGGCAACCAACGTTAGATGTCGAAGCGAAAACTCACCTAGCCAGAAGATTCGTCCTTGCAGAAGCACTAGAAGTTGGCCGCAGCTACGTTATCGGCTCAAAGCGTGCCTGGAAGAAGCGTAGGCGCTCCGGCTCGTAAACCATCGTCAGGCCAACGATTTCATGACGGCGGCGATGAAGGCGGATGATCCCATCTGCCACCGCTCGCATATGATCGTTGGTGTACACCCGGCGTGGAATCGTCAACCGCACCAGTTCGAGGGCTGGCCGATAGTTCTCGCCGGTTTCCGGGTTACGCCCCTTGGATACGTTTCCCCGCTCCATCGCGCGCACCCCCGTCTCTACGTAAATCTCTGCAGCTAGACGCTGTGCTGGGAACTGATCCTGGTCGATATGCGGCAGGAAGCTCTTGGCATCGAGAAAGACCGCGTGACTACCTGGCGGCTGAACGATGGGTACTTCCGCCTCAGTCAGCAGTCGCCCCAAGAGTTCTGTCTGTCGAACACGAGAACGGATATACCGATCGTCAAGCATCTCCTCGACGCCGACCGCAATCGCCGCGAGGTCTGCCGCCGGCAGCCCGCCATCCGTGACATTGCCCTCATAGACGCGCAGCAGTTCGTTGGCCTTTTTAGCCCACTCGCTGTTTTCGCGGAAGGCCAAGACCCCACCAATATTGATCAGATAATCCTTCTTGCCGCTCACGGTGCAGCCATCGCCATAGAGCATAATCTCGCGCACGATGTCGCGAATCTTCGTTCCATGGTAGCGCTCATCGCGCTGTTGAATCATGTATGCGTTTTCCACCATACGCGTCGCATCGAAGAAAACGGGGATATGGTGCTTGCTGCAATAAGCATAGACCTCTTTCATATTGTCCATGCTCACTGGCTGCCCACCAGCCATATTCACTGAATGCTCAAAGGAGATGTAGGCGATCTTCTCAGCGCCGTGCTTGTCCACAAGCGGGCGCAGCTTCTCCATCGAGATGTTTCCCTTCCAGGGGTAGTCGCTCTGAGAGTCGTGAGCTTCATCGACGATAATGTCGACGAAGACCCCACCTGCCATCTCTTGATGCAGTTTAGTGGTGGTGAAGTACATATTCCCCGGAACGATCTGTCCGGGTTGAATCATGATTTGGCTGAGGATGTGCTCAGCAGCGCGACCCTGGTGGGTTGGAATCACATGCCGATACCCCATCACGTCACGCAACACCTTGACGAATTGGTGGTAGGCATCACTTGTGGAAGCTGTTGCCCTCGCAGCCTCATAAGCTGCCCACTGATCGGAGCTCATTGCTGAGGTACCAGAGTCCGTGAGCAAATCGATGGTGACGTCCTTGGAACGCAGGAGAAAGGTGTTGTAGCCCGCGACACGAATGGCGTGCTCACGCTCCTCACGGCTGAGGGTCGCAACATACTCAATGGTATGAACCGCGAAGGGGGATGTATCGAATTCGTAGTGTTGAATATCAGCGAAGACCGAGCGGTAACGCATTTGGTCGCGCCACTCCCCGTGTTCAACCACCTCTAGGGGCGCGATCTTGTCGCGCTGCCCATGAAGCATGATCACTGCGTCCGCGACCTGGTCGAGGTGTTCATTGCTAAACGCCAAGCGTGGAATCTGTAGCCCCAGGAGGTGATCGCGGCCCACCCTATTTGCTGCGATGGCGCGAACACCAGTGGACAGATAAAGGGCGGCCGCCAAAGCATCCTCCTGATGCTCGCCGATGTGCGGAGCAAAGATGTCAGCCTTGAGATATGCCCCGTCACAGCCGCGTTCGAGCGGTACCCCACCCTCGCCCAAGCGTGACGTGAAGCGCTCGGTTTGATGCATCACCCAGTGTACCTGCGCCTCGTCGCACATCTCGTCCAGCCCACGCACGAAAACCTCCATGGTGCGCCCCGCCATGCCGCCGTAGGTGTGCAACCCTTCGTAAACCACCACCTCATTCATGAACTTTTCGTAATCAGCCGGGTTATCTGTGGCAAGCAACCCACCTGTGTTAACCCGCGGGGCCTGTGCACCGTCGATCTGGAAGACATGCGCCGCCTTGGCGATCTGCTTGACGATTTCAGCGATAGTCTTCGTGGCGAAAGCCTGCTCGTGGCGCTGGATGTACCAAGCATTTTCAATAATCCGCGAACCATCGAGAACCAAGCGCAGACCATGCCCCTCAGCCACCGCGCGCACCCCGTGTAGATTTTCCATGCTGAAGGGGTGTTGACCGTCCGCGAAGGCCTGCAAACCAACAAAGCCGACTTTCCCCTGCCCCAAGGTCAGCTCAAGCTTTTCAAGGTCCACGTTTCCGGTGAAGACACGTTCATCTTCTACCCGAACGTCCACGACCTCCACACCTCGTGGTTGGAGGATGGCTATCCGCGCGCGGCCGTTGCTGGTGATGCGTTCTCCACTGGCGACCATGGTGGAAATTGCCAATTTCACGCACCCAAGCACATTATGCGTGGGGCAAACGTAGCTATGCCCAAAGACACGTGACACTGCGTCCTGCAGCGCCTCGAAATTGCGGGACCCGGCATAAGCCTCGTCCCCAATCATCTGGCCCGCAAGCTGCTCCTGGCTCAGAGCGCTGGTTCCCAGCGAGCAAAGGTCCAGACTGATCTGGGAGGGCGTAAGGTTGAAGACATTGAAATCCGCCTCCGCCAGGAAACGTTTGCGCTCCTCCAGCGAAGGAAACGCCAAGTGGCGCACCGTCTTAATCTTATGTGGTTCATGTTGAGGTGTTAATGTCTTCATTTCCCCTCCAACTTTACGACCTACAGTGCTGACGTTTTACCGTCACCACGCGGGTTACCTATACGAATGGACACTTCGGAGTTTTATGCAGCAGCCTACAGAGTCTGCTCACCAGCAGATCGCCAGTTCGCTCCAATCGTCGACTTCCCCCTCTTCCCCCTCACCGCCCTCTTCCCCCTCACCACCCGCCCGCTCCTCGGACGTCAAGGCTTCCGCCAGCACCCGGCAGAGCAGGAG